>CBFDCH010000056.1:0-8665 GCA_965603235.1 uncultured bacterium
CTATAGCGTTATTTTCTATTGTAGCTCTAGTGTCAATTTTCGGTTCGCTGAACGGTAATATTTTCACAGGCTCGCGTGTTGTTTATAAGATGGGAAAAGATAAGTATTTTTTCCAAAGAGCCGGCAGTTTGCATCCCCGTTTTCGCACTCCTTCGTTTGCTATAGTCATTCAAGCTGTCTGGGCCGGAGTTTTGACCCTTACCGGTTCATTTGAACAGCTTATGACTTATGTTATTATCGGTGCCATCCTCTTTTGGATAGCAGCGGCCGTCTCCGTTTTCATCCTGCGCAAAAAATATCCCAATCTGTCCAGGCCATATAAAACATGGGGGTATCCATATACGCCAATTATTTTTATCGTAGCAACATCAGGAATACTGATCAATTCATTTTTCACAAACCCAATGGAGCCTGTGTTGGGTATTGCAATTATTTTAACCGGGCTTCCTGTTTTCTACTATTGGAAGAAAAAAATAAAGAATCAAAAACATGAAAAATCAGGAATTTAACAATGAAAAGATATGTTTTCCAAATAACGAACCTGAATAAAATATCGATGGTGGAGGTTAAGGTATGAAGTATATCAGGATGCCGATTGAAAAAGAATCCCCGGAACAGCTGGGATACGATAAGATTAAATTTAATCTTACTGAAAGTTCTGTGAGAGATCGTTTATTAAGCGATCTCAATATGGATGTGAATGACATATTGCTTTGCTACGGTGACCATGTTGGTAATCCGGCCTTGCGTGAGATAATTTCCACTGGAAACGACAATTTAAAACCCGATAATGTTCTGGTTACAGCAGGGGCATCGGCAGCATTATTTATTGTGGCAACATCATTACTTAAAAAAGGGGATCATATCATTGTGGTTAGACCGAATTATGCTACCAATATTGAAACACCAAAAGCGATAGGTTGCGACATAACCTATCTGGACTTGACATTTGAAAGTGGGTTCGAAATCAATTTAAATGAGCTGGAATCACTAATCCGTCCGGAAACAAAATTTATCAGTTTAACATATCCGCATAATCCGACAGGTGTAATGATTGATAGTCAGGAGCTAAACAGGTTGGTTGAATTGGTAGAAAACAAAGGGTGTAAATTATTGTTTGACGAAACCTATCGGGAAATGACTTTTGGGGAAATACTACCTGTGGCCGCTTCACTGAGTCCAAGTGTTTTCAGTGTATCGTCTTTATCCAAAACATTTGGCATACCGGGTATTCGTGTCGGTTGGTTGATCTGTCAGGATATGGAATTGATGAATCTATTCTTATGTGCAAAAGAGCAAATTGGAATATGCGGCAGTGTTGTTGATGAAACGATTGGGGGTGAAGCATTGTCTCAAAATGACAAATGGCTTGTGGAAAACAATAAACATATCAGGAAAGCATTCAGGGTTGTAAAAGAATGGATGAAAGATGAAGTTCTGCTGGAATGGATAGAGCCGCAGGGAGGTTGCGTATGTTTTCCGCGGATCAAGCCCGAATTGGAAATTGACATGGACCTTTTTTATGATATCTTAAATAATAAGTATGGTGCCTATGTTGGCCCCGGGCATTGGTTTGAACAATCTCGCCGACATTTCCGCATCGGTTATGCCTGGCCGCTGTCTGCTGAATTGGAAGGCGGGCTGGATAGCCTGTCAAAAGCTTTGCGCGAATCAAGATTATAAAGAAAAACAGAATGAACCATAAAAAAATTATGTTAAGCGATGTTTTTTCAGCTCAAAAACGAATCGCCAATATTATAACCAAAACGCCCTTAAGACCGTCCGTATCGCTTTTGGAGAAAACGGGGAAAAATGTTTATCTGAAACTGGAAAACATGCAGCCATCCGGTTCGTTTAAATTAAGAGGGGCGGCCAATGCCATTTTGAGTCTTCCCAAGAACGTACTTTCTCGGGGTGTTATAACAATGTCTGCGGGGAATCATGGGAAGGCGGTTGCCTATGTGGCCAATAAAATTGGAGTTAAAGCAACGATTTGCATTTCCGAATTAGTCCCTGATCATAAAATTGAAGCGATGCAACGATTGGGTGCAGAAGTAATTATTGCCGGTAAAGATCAGGATGAGGCTACAGAAAGAGCTCTCATAATATCAGAGGAAAAGGGTAAAACCTATATATCCGCATTCGATGACCCGTTTGTAATTGCCGGACAGGGTATTGTCGCACTGGAAATACTAGTTGAGAATCCCGACATAGATACATTGCTGGTTCAGCTAAGCGGGGGTGGTTTAATGAGTGGGATTGCTGTGACTGCCAAAGCCATTAATCCCAATATTCAACTGATTGGCATTACTATCCAAAAAGGTGCGGCAATGTATGAAAGCATAGAAGCCGGAAAGATTGTACCGGTTGAGGAGATACCAAGTGTGGCCGATGCCCTGCAAGGTGGACTGCCTTTTGACAATAAATATACTTTTGATATCTGCCGCCAGAATGTGGACCGGATTATCAGAATTCCTGAAGATGAGATTGAGAAAGCCATGGCCTTTGGCTTTCGCCAGGAACGACTTGTCCTGGAGGGTAGCGGTGCCATTACCATGGCCCCCTTGCTTTTTGGCAACGAAGTAAATAATTTCGGAAAAAATATAGCAGCAATTATTAGTGGGGACAATGTGGATGTTAACCAGTTATTGGAGATAGTTGCCAAGCATCCCATTTTATAAAATAAATTTATTGATCACACGGGAAATCAATTTTCTTCAACTATTGTATTTTTTCCCTTTGATTGTGGAACAAAAGGTCAAAAATTTCCAAAAATCCCTCATTGGTACCATTTTGGTGCTATAATAAAAATTTCAAAGATAGAAAAATGCCTGTGCCCTTTAGCTTTACTCGTTTATTGTTGATTTAATAGTCTGGGATATTGTTCAACCAAATAAAGGGGCAAAGATAATAAATGGAAGCCAATTTTTGCTATTTGATCTCTCTCTGTTATTTTGTGTTCCGCATCCAATTGAGATGGGGGATTCAAATCAAAGCGGATGGCCTGGTCTCCTTTTTTCTCCCAAATAAAACGGAGGAGGGATTTTAGAGAGCCGCTTTTGCCTGCTTTTATTTCAATGGGAATTATCCTATTTTTTTGTTGAACCACAAAGTCTACCTCAGCGTTGGCGGATCGACCTTCTCTGAGCCAATAAAAAAGTTGCGGCGTCTCCTGGGATCTGCCCATATAAAGTAGGTGTTGTTGGATAAACTGTTCAGCGATTTTTCCCTTATTGATGAAATCGGTGTTGTTTTCAATTTGAGAATGGGAAATATGATCAATGCCGCACATTCGATTCATTAATCCAATATCAAGGAAATACATTTTAAATATTTTTTCATTTTTTCCTGCTTTTATTGGGATCCCCGAGGATTTTGAATGAAACACACAGGAAATAACTCTGGCCTTTGATAGAAGGTCAATGGCCTTTTTTATATCCCGGGCTTGGCTATTTTCATCAATGCTGCTGTACTTGATTTTCTCACCAATAGCAGATGGTACGTAATCAAATACCTTTTGTAATTTTAAGAGGTCACCGCTCTTTGCATATTTTGCGAAATCATCCCGGTATGTCTCAACCACTGAGGAATGTGTTTGCATGGCATGCTCTAAGTCGTTTGAAGATATGTATTGTTTGATTGCTTCAGGCATTCCTCCTACTAGTAGGTATTCTCTTAACAATTTAAGAAGTTTTTTGTGGGCAGCTTCCGGAAACCTGGATTTAAGGTCAAAGGTTCTCAGGAGCTCCAGATTGATATTTTCACCTTTGGCCTCCAGGTACTCCTCAAAGGTCATTGGGCCAAGAAAGAGGTATTCGATTCTACCAACAGGCATTGAGTAGGAATGATCCGATAGAGTAAATTCCAAAAGAGAACCTGCAGCAATGACCGGTAACTCCGGATAATCTTCGTAGAAATATCTTAAGGCCTTTATTGCCAGTGGAGCTGCCTGAATCTCATCCAGAAATATTAGGCTCTCTTGAGGATTGATTTTTCCCAATCCGGTGAAGTATTCTAGCTCTGTAATGATTTCATCAATATCCAGCTTGTTGAACAGGTCGGCCAGTTGGGTATGATGCTCAAAGTTGATTTCGTACAATTTAAGTGAATGTTTTTTGGCAAAATTTCTGATCAATGTGGATTTTCCCACCTGCCTGGCTCCCCGTACAACCAGCGGTTTTCGTTCTTTGCGGAAGTACCATTTTTTTATGGTCTCTTCAGCGAATCGTTTTAATACCATGGTCTATGTCTCCACATATTTGATTTTTATAGACATTTTAGCATAAAACAACCCCAAATAAAATGCAAATAATGCGGAAAACAAGGGTCTATTTTCTGCAAAAAATTGAAATTTTGACTGCAAATCAAGCCTAATGAAATCATAAAAACCATTAAAACCATGATCTAATCTACCTTTCCACGGTTTTCCAAAATCCCAAAATTCCCCGTTGGTACCATTAGAAAAATATTTTGGTAATTTTTAAAAACAGGTAGATATATTTATTCCTTGTTAACTGCCTCCTCCTAATTCCTTCCAGAATTTATTGGATTCGCCTTTTGCCCTCTGGGAAAATACATTGTTTTTCCCACCTGCTTTTGCTGCTTTCATGTAATAAATATCTGCCTTATATTTATCTCCAGTTTGGGCTAGCATTAAACTATAGTAATACAGTGTGGCCGTTAGGAAGACATCAGGTTTTTGAAAAATATCTTCATCTTCTAACTTGGTGGCTTTTTTCATCAACTCTATTGCCTTTGGCATTTGTCCATGCAGGAAATAGACAATGCCAACAGAAAGGTAGTGAAGCTCCTTTACACAATCCCAATAATCTTTAATATTCCTTCTCATAGTTGTCTTTGCTTTGTCCAGGAGATCAACGGATTCTTGAATATCCCTCTTGGTTTCAGCATAACAGAGTGCCAGATTTTCAAATATATCACCGCATTCTTTATTATAAATAATGCTTCTTTCATTGAACTTGATTGCCTGTTTAAAATCTCCCAGAAAATAGTAACAATCTGCCATATAGGCAAGAGCTTCCCAATCCTTTGATAGCCAAATGATATTTTCTTTTTTTTAAATATGCCAATCCCTTGTTACATCTAGCAAGATGTGGATTGCGGTGTTCAAATATTTTATTTCGAATCCAATGGCCTATTACAAGTAAGCCCAAAAGGTAGAAAAAATAATTCTTCCCATTGGCAATGAATTTTAGTATCTCTTCAAAACTCATACCACCCCTTAAGAAGATATTTGTAAATTTATCAGTTCACCAAAAATTTTTCAAGTAACAAAGTAAGTCACTATCCCCCATTTACAGAAGTTCAATCAGTTTAATGACCAGTTTGGCGGAGTTGTGCGCAGCGGTTTTGTAGAATTGATGAAAATCTTTTCCCACATCTGTTCCTCCGGCATCACTAATACTGCGAATGATGATATGAGGAATTTTATTCAGGTAACAAACCTGAGCAACGGCCGCCCCTTCCATTTCAACAGCATGTCCTTTAAACTGTTTCCTTAGTTCCTTAATTTTAGCTTTAGCTGCCACAAAAATATCTCCGGTAAGAATAGTTCCCAATTTTACTTTTGGCTGTCTGAAACCTGTTTTGGTTTTAATATTCTGGAACTTGGTGAGGGTGGCTGCCTTTTGTGCAGTCTTGAGGAGAAGAGGATCTGCTTTAAGATATAAAGGAATATTATATCCGGTTCTGGGATTTCTGGGTCCTTCAGGCACAAATCCCTCCTTTTGCCAATAATCGCCATGATCATGCTGGGCGCATTTTTCACCAATTACAATGTCAGCAGGAAGAATTTTGGGGTCAAGTGAACCTGCAATGCCCGTAAATATCACTTCCTTTGGTTTGAAATAATACAATAATAATGTGGTGGTTATGGCAGCATTGACTTTTCCCACCCCGGTTTCACACAGGACAATTGATTTGCCTTTTAGCTGTCCGGTGATGAATGATATTTGAAGCAGGGTGACTGTTTTTTTCTTCGTCATCTCGGCTTTGATTAGCTCCACTTCCGTAATAAACGCCCCGATGATTGCCGTAGGTGCCATTGATTTTGAATCTGGTGCACCAAGTAGTATAGAAATTGAAATTAAAATAAATATGGCTAAACTGTTTAAAATTCTCATAGAATCCTTTCCCCTTAAATATTGCTAAATCTACCAGTTCACCAAAATTTTTTCAAGGGCGGGGGAGATCATAAACAATCTAACACTGTCTCAATTCAACAAAGTAACAAAGTAATGCACCGCTCCCTTCTGACTATTTTGGTACTGGCGTGAAAAATTTTTGATGATTTCTAATTAAGTTTTACAAAGATACATTGAGTTGAAACTGGCTCAATCAATACGGCATATAGATTTTCCTTGCTTTGGCCTTTGACAGTGAATCGTTCCTGAGTTTTACCCCTTAAATCAATGGTATTAACCTGGACATCAAGAGCTTGGGAAACCGCCTCGAAACGGATGAAAAATGCCTCAATTTTATCTTTCCGGAAAAGATCGGGAATCTCCACATTAAAGGTGACATTTATTTTATCTTTGATTTTCTCCTTTTTAATATCTCTTGCCTTAACTTTCGTCACATTCCCCACCATGCGACTCCAACTCCCCTCGGTAACTACATTAAAGGCAAATAATTTTTTCTGGACCAATTCCATCTTAATAAAGGGCTTATTCGGTTCGAATTGAACCAGTGTATGAACTCGAATGCCTTCCCGGTTGCATTTTATAACAAGATCCAGCTTTTCATTAAACTTCGGTTTAAAACTAAAAGAGAGTTCATAGTAGGCAGCTGTGGTCTTTTTTATCCGTTTAACAATTTTCTCAATATCTGATCCGGCAAAATATTTTCCCCCACTTTCGCGGGCAAGATAACCGAGGCTTATTTCTCCGGAAGCGCCTCGGTCAATTGATTTTCGGATGTCTTGAGGATTAATGGTATACAGGACGCTGCCGCCATGGTTAACGGCTTTCACAATATCCTTCAAATAATTAAATAAAAGAGGACTAAATCGCGTCTTTTGATACATGGCCCCATCAGCAATACCTTCGGAAATCAAAAAAACAATTTTTGGTTTGATTATTGTTTTTAATTCATATTTCAATTGAGAAAGCATTTGACTATAACGTTTTACCATGTTTTTATATTCCCATTTTTCTGTGAATCCCCCGCCACCATCAATGCCACGCCAACCTCGGCCTCCCTCAATATTTATCAGATCATAGGTGGAAAATAAGTCTCTCCTCCAAATGGTTGTATATGTTGGAATCTTGTTAACCTTTTTTATCAGATCACTACGTCTTCCATCAAGACCGGCAATACGCATTAAGCCACCCCCAGGAGTGGTTTTAATTATAATAAAACGGTCACCCTCAATACCCTCCTGGATAAGTTTCAATGTTATTTTTTTTGAACGTCTGAGTCCCGTTGCGCTGTTGTATATTCCATCTATGATTATAACTATGACCCTGCCCGGTTTTTTTATTATATCCGGTGATTTTGTCCCTTTTGTGATCTTCTTCGTAATGATCTCCTTGTCATATTGAAATTTATAGTGAAATAAATGAGTTATCTCAATCAGTTTGCCATTAACAAAAAGGGTAAGATCTTCCTTTGTCAGATCATAAACGGGATTACCGGCTTTATCCACTACAAAAAGAGGAACCAACATACTTTCCACTGAAATTTTATATTCTAAAGGATCCTGTGCTGACAATGAGGAAGCAAGAAATAGAAGACAAAATACCAGGAAAAAATATCTTTTTACCATAACTCCTCCTGACCTGCCCCCATTTATTGTACCACGTTTTGAGTTGGTGCAAAAAAACAATTGGACCTCCCCCAGTTTAGTTTTGATTAAAATCTATTTATTTCATAAAATATGATGTGTAAGTCGGGAGATATTTAATGAGTTCAACAATCTCAAGAAGAAAATTTCTAAAGGCCGTGTCGGCAGCTCCATTGTTATCACCCCTTATGGACATGTCGGGCTCAGCAATAAAAAAGGGGAATAATCGTCCCAATATACTCTGGATAGCTGTTGAGGATATCAGTCCATTCTTAGGCTGTTACGGTTATGCGAATGCCACCCCGAACCTGGATAAATTGGCAAAGAACGGTGTCCGCTTCACCAATACCTTTATGCCGGCCCCTGTTTGTTCACCCTGCCGCTCATCCCTCATAACCGGGATGATGCCCACAACCATCGGTGTTCATAACCATCACAGTTCCCGTACCAGAGAAACCGCCATTTACTTGCCCAAAAACATTAAAACCCTGCCGCAAATATTTAGGGAAGCCGGATATTTTACCTTTAATCAAGGCAAAGACGATTACAATTTTTGGTACAACCGTGAAGACCTCTATACCGGTCAATATACTACCCATAAGCTGTATGGTAAATCGGGAAAACGAAACCTGGGTTGGAAAAACAGCAAATCAAATCAACCCTTTTTTGGACAAATTCAACTTGCCGGCGGCAAGGAAATCTATCATAAAAAATTTAAAGAGCGCGTCCGTAATCCTGTTGACCGCAAAAAAATTAAAATCCCCCCCTATTATCCCGACATTCCTGAAGTACGGGAAGATTTGGCCCGGCACCTGGACAGTATTCAACTCACTGATGAACGGGTGGGAGATATACTGAATC
>CBFDCH010000057.1:0-8620 GCA_965603235.1 uncultured bacterium
CAGGGGAATATGTGGTTCTGCCAATCCCTTTTCTGCGGTTACCAGCAGTGGAAAGTCTGATTCAAGATACCAGATTTCTCCCTCTACCTCTTTTCCTATCCTAACTTTACTGGCAGTAGTTTCGATATTCAAAGACACAGCCGCACTGACATGAGGGATATTAAGAAGCTCCGCCACCATAGGTCCCACTGAAGCATTATCGCCATCACCAGCCTGCTTTCCGCAGAGGACCAGATTCGGCTGCAAGGTTTGCAGCCTGGCAGCAAGAACCTGAGCCACATAAAAACTGTCCGCCTCTTCCAGGCTTTCATCACCTATATGTTCCACCTTATCAATTCCCAAGGCAATAGCTCTGCGCAGAGCCTTAATCGCTTTTTTCCCACCAGCAGACAGTGCAATGAATTCAGAATCCGGATGCTCTTTCTTAATATCTAATGCAGTCTCTATGGCAATCTCATCATAAAACGAACATACATCTCGATCTTCAATATCCAGCTCTTGCTCTGACTTAACCTGGACATAAGCCTCATGATCAGGCACCTGCTTCACGAGGACTGCAATTTTCAGTGCCACAATTGACCTCCTAAAATCTAGAATTAATTGTTTACCGTAAACTGTTAACCTTTACGTAGAAAAGCGGCACCTAGAGCGTTTTGAAGAACCTCATGGCAACCGCCTCCAAAGAGCAGAAAACGGGCATCCCTGAAGAAACGCTGCTGGGGATACTCCATGGCAAAGGAGTTTCCTCCATAGATTCTGCTAGCTTCATCAACAGCAGACATACACATCTCAGTAGCAAACATCTTAGCCAGCATACATTGGTGCTGACATTCCATTCCTTCCTGGATCATCCAGGCAGTTTTATAGGCAAAAAGGCGGGCTGCTTCATACCAGGCCCAGTGTTTGGCAAACTTGGCCCTGATCAGCTGATATTTAGCAATTGAGTTACCAAAAGCCACACGCTCTAAAGCATACTTACGGGCATCGCTCATGGCCTCGTTGGCAATTGCGCAGGCATTGAGAGCGGTCATTACTCGCACTTCGTTTAAAATATCTGTAGTATACTTAATCCCGTTTCCGGGACCATCACCCAACAGGTATTTTTCTGGTACCCAAACATTATCAAAGATAAGCTCTCCCGTTACCGACCCGTGGGATCCGAGTTTATGGATTGACTGGCCAAGACCAAAGCCATCTATACCTTTTTCCACCAGGAAAAAACTCAGACCATTAAGCCCCTTTGAAGGATCAGTAGTAGCTAATACAGTACAAAAATCACAGACAGGGCCGCTGGTGATCCACATTTTTCGACCATTGATCACCCATCCCTTGTCCTTTTTCTTGGCAGTGGTTCGGGTTCCGGCCAGGTCCGAACCTGATTGGTCTTCGGTAAAACAAATAGTGCCAATCTTCTCACCTTTTATAGCAGGTACCAGGATACGCTGTTTGATCTCTTCAGTGCCAAACCGGGCAACAAAGTAAGTGCCCATAAGGATCTGCATGGTGACTGACATGGCAAAACCACATGAGCCTCTTGCCAATTCTTCGTAAAAGATCATTGAGGTAATTACATCCACATCAAGACCGCCATACTTCTCAGGATGTCGCAGTCCCAAATATCCAAGTTTGGAGAATTCTTTCCACAAATCCCTAGGAAATTCGCAAGCTTCATCGATTTGCTGTATCCTGGGTCGGATCAGCCGGTTCACTGCATCTCTAACTGAAGTCCTGAAGAACTCTTGCTCCTCGGTGAATTTAAAGTCCATTTATACCTCCTACTCGACTTCAGCTGAATTGATGATTGTGTTTTAAATCTATCATATATATTTAGAAAGATCAAAAAACCTCAACAATTATATTGAAAACTGAATAGATACATTTTTTTCTTGAACTTGAAATATTTATTTATTCCCTTTATAATTTTCTTTCAGAATATTCACGAAGGTCGAGATGGCTAAATAGAGCCAAAATGGAAAATAAAATTAATCCAAACCTTATTGGATTTGACCGGTATCAGCCAGGCAAGTCTATTGAGGAAATTAAAAGAAAGTTTAAACTTGAAAAAATCATTAAACTGGCATCAAATGAAAATCCCTTCCCCCTCCCCAAAAATGTTGTAAACGCTATAAAGGATGAAATTTGTCTGGCTAATAGATATCCTGATTCTGATTGCTTCAATTTAACGGAAAGGATTGCTGATTATAATGAAATAAATAACGAAAATATACTTGTCGGAGCAGGATTAGGTGAAATAATCAGAATTATAATTCAAACTTTCTTAAAACCGGGTGAAAAAGTGCTGGGTTCAGAAAAAAGTTTTTTGTACTATAAGACTGCAACTGTAAAGTATGCCGGGAAACATGCTTTTGTTGAAGCTAAAATGGGTGATGATTTTAGATATGATCTTGATAGGATATATCAACTACTTGATGAGAGGATTAAAATAATTTTTATAGCCAATCCCAACAATCCCACAGGAACCATGATACCAAAAAATAAATTTATTGATTTTATAAATAAAACCCCTGAAGACAAAATTATTGTTCTTGACAATGCCTATCAGGAATATATTATTAATACCGATGAATATCTGGACGGGATTGAATTAGCTTTAAACAGAAAAAATGTAATTGTATTAAGAACATTTTCAAAAATATATGCCCTGGCCGGACTTAGGATTGGTTATGCCATATCAAACGAGAAGGTAATTTCATATTTATCCCGTACCAAAGCACCTTTTAATGTAAACAGAATTGCCCAAAGCGCAGCATTAGCTTCTCTTGGAAACGATGATTTTAAAAATGAATCTGCAAGGCTAAATTCAAAAAACAAAGAAAAATTAGTTAATCAATTAGAGGAAATGGGATTAAGAGTTATTCCCTCAGTAACCAATTTCTTATTATTCTTTCCCGGAACTGATATTGTTGATATTAATGATAAACTATTAAAAGAGGGGGTTGTCATCAGACCTCTTCAAGCCTTTGGCATCCCAGATGGAATGAGAGTAACCGTTGGTTGTGAAGAAGATAATAATTTTTTCTTAAAAAAGTTAAAAAAAATTTTAACTGACTTGGGATAGTCACTCGCCATGAAACCTCAAGTTGTCCTCAGTATGGAGCAGGCGTTGAGCATGCCCTATGCAACCCTGCGTTTTGTCCACCTTGGGTGTCGTGTAATTAAACTGGAAGCAACGCCCCTCCCCGGACAGGAGACTAGAGGGGATCCCAATCGTTATATTGGTAGACCGGTGGCTGGACAGGATAGGCATAGCTATTTTGTATCCCCCAATCTGGGCAAAGAAGCAATAGCGATCAATCTTAAAAAAGAAGAGGGGCAGAAACTGTTGAAACGACTAATAAAGGAGCTTCAGGTTGATGTGTTTTGCACAAATACAATGCCTGCACGATATAAAAAGCTGGGAGTTGATTACCAGACCCTGAGCAATATCAAGAAGAACCTGATCTGGTGCAGTATTTCTGCAATGGGTATCAAATATCCAAATGTTCCGGGTTATGATCCGGTTATTCAGGCATTGTGCGGATACATGGACCTGACTGGAAATGCTGACGGCCCCCCCCTTCAATGTGGCCCTCCTCTGGTGGATCTAAAGGCAGGAGATGAAGCAGTAATTCAAATCATCCTTGCCCTGATGGAGCGCTTGCAAACCGGGAAAGGAAAAATGATCGATATATCCATGGCACAGGTGGCTGTATCCTGGCTTCATACCTTTCTGCCCATGCTTGATATGGGCAGTCCGCCATCTGAGTTAAAACGATCCGGCAATCAACACCGCCAGTTTATTCCAGTAAATGCTTACCAAACCGCCGATGGTTTTATTTATATTGCCATTGGCAGTGATGCACAGTGGATCCGTTTTAGTCAGCAGAAGATGTTTGCCGAGCTTGGCCAGAAACGTTTTCGTACGAATGAAGGGAGACGCAAACATAAGGAGGATTTGTTTAGAGAAATTGAGTCTGTCACCAAAAAGAATTCAGCTGCTGAAATCTCACACGCTTTAACCAGGGCAGCAATTCCCCATTCGCCCATAACCCCTATTGAGGAAGTAATAAACCTGCCCTTTGTGGCTGAAACAGCACTTCAAACCAATACCCCGGATGGCAACAAAGTGCGGCTGCCACCCCCTGCCCACGCTACAGAGCACCTTAAAAAAATAAATGGTAAACTTCCCTTTGCTCCAACTTATGGAGAACATACGGATGCTATTTTAGAACAAATTGGACTCTCCTCCGAAAAAATTGGTTCTCTGAGAGAAGAGGGTATTATTGCATGAACAATTTTGATTTTTTCAAACCTCGAACCCTGAAGGAAGCATGGGAGTTAAAGTCAAAGCTTCACGGTTCCAGGTATATTGCTGGTGGAACCGACCTGATGGTGCAGATCAAAAATGGTGAGATTAAACCATCGGCATTGATTTCCTTACGGGCAATTCCTGAGCTTTCACGAATAAATGTAGGGAAGGTAACCCGTATAGGGGCAATGACTACCATTACGGATATGGTAAATCATCCGGAGCTTGGTCATATCTTTCCCGTATTGATTCAAGCAGCCAAGAGGATAGGCAGCACCCAGATACGCAATGTTGGCACTCTGGGAGGAAATCTCTGCAACTGCTCACCTTGTGCCGATACAGCTCTGCCTTTACTTGTACTTGATGCCAGGGCTGTTTTAAAAAACCCAGAGGCAAGCAGAGAGGTTCCCCTGCATGAACTCTTTGTTGGCCCGGGTGAGAGTTGCCTTGCCGCAAACGAAATCCTGTATGAAATTCTTCTCGATAAACCTTCTCCCGGTGCACGAACTATTTTTTTGAAAAAGGGAAGAGTGAGGATGGATCTGGCCATTGCAAGTATAGCCGTTCTTCTGGAAAAGAACGGTAACCTATGTGAGCAGGTTCGCATTGCGGCGGGATCAGTGGCGCCAATGCCTCTCCGGTTAAATAAAGTGGAGGAAATTTTTAAGAATACTGTAATCTCTGATGAGAAAATTACTGAAGGGCAGAAAATTGCCATGAATTGTGTTTCACCGATAACAGACATACGTTCTACTGAAGATTACCGCCGTACGATAATTGGTGTTTATTTTAGGCAAGCAATGGCGGAATTGTTAAAGCAGGATCAAATATGAAGCGGGAGATAAGTTTTATTCTAAACGGATCTGCAGTAACTGTGAGCGTGGCGGCTCATAAACGGCTGATAGATGTGATCCGCGGCCCGTTGAAACATACCGGCACAAAAGAGGGATGCGGGGAGGGAGAGTGTGGCGCATGCACGGTCATTGTGAATAACCGGGCCATTAATTCCTGTCTTTATCCGGCAATCGAGGTTGAGGGGAAAAGTGTAACTACCATAGAGGGGCTTCTGATTCAGGGAAACCAGCTGTCAGTCATTCAAGAATCCTTTGTTGAGCATGGAGGGATCCAGTGCGGATTCTGCACTCCAGGTATGATTATGTCTACCAAGGCATTAATTGATGCCAATCCAGACCCAACGGAAACACAGATATGCGAAGCGCTGCTGGGTAACCTCTGCAGATGCACAGGATATGTTCAGATTATTGAATCAGTAAAATCGGCTGCCAGAAAATTAAAGAAAAAATAATGAGTGATTTTCGTTATATAGGCAAAGATATTATAAGGCCCGAAGGGCCGGATAAGGCTGCAGGTAAGGCTCTCTATATCCATGATCTAGAGAGGCCAGGCATGCTTTTTGGCAAGATAAAATTTAGTGAGTTTGCCCACGCCCGAATCCTGAAAATCGACACATCCAAGGCAAAAAAACTTGCTGGTGTCAGGGCGGTGATAACAGCGGACAACACCCCCGAGCTTCGTATTGGTTTCATGCGTGATAACTTTGTCTTGAAAAAAGGCAAGGTACGCCAGTTCCGTGATGAGGTTGCAGCTGTGGCTGCCATAGATCCGGAGATTGCAGCAGAAGCCATTGATCTCATTGAGGTTGAGTATGAGCCATTGCCAGGAGTATTCACGGTTGAAGATGCTATGAAAAAAGGAGCTCCTCTTGTTCATGAAACAGATCCACAGGGCAGAGTGAGGCAAGACAATAAACTTCCGCTATTATTTTCTCACCAGTCAGGAGACATCAAGGCAGGAAAGCAAGCTTCAAAATATATTGTTGAAGGGGAGTTCTCCACCCCAAGGGTACAGCAGAGCTGTATGGGCACTGCTGGATGCATTGCAGAGTTTGACATGAATAATAATCTCACAATTTGGGCCAAGACCCAGATCCCTTTCCTGGCCCAGCGTGATTTTAACCAGGCCCTTTCCTTCATGGGATTGAAAGGAAAAAACACCCGTGTGATTGTACCGGCAATCGGAGGAGGATTTGGAACTGGTCTTGACACCCATGCCTACGAGTATATCGCCATATTACTGGCCCATCAAACTGGAAAACCGGTAAAGATCATATATAACCGTGATGAGGAATTTGCCAATCTCTAGCCCCGACAGTCTTCTCAAATAAAAATCATTCAGGGGTGCGATAAAAATGGAAAACTCACATTCCGCCAGGTGGAGGTTGTTCAGGACAATGGAGCATACACTTCCTGGGGTGCGACTTATCCAAGTGTTATGATGCTCCCAGCTACATCTCTTTATAGGGTAAGCAATGTTTATTTTAAAGCGGATATATATTACACGAATAATACCTACTGCCAGGCAATGCGGGGCTACGGTAATCCGGAAGTTAACTGGCCCCTGGAAAACAACTTGGATGAACTTGCGCTGGAAGCCGGGATCGATCCTTTTGAGTTCAGGATAATCAACTGCAACAAGCCTGGTGAAACGACACCCATGGGATTGAAAGTAAGTACATGCGGCCTGAAGGAGTGTTTGCAAAAAGTTGCTGAGAAGCTGGATTGGCAAAGAAGCCGGTCGCAGGGCAAATGCAGGGGTGTTGGCATGGCTTCCCTTTTTCATGTTGGTGGCGGCGGCCGTATCTACCGGTCTGATGGTAGTGGTTTGATTCTAAAACTGGATGACTTTGGCAATGTAAATGTCTTTTACGGCGGAGTTGAGATGGGACAGGGAATGCACTCTGTTATCGTCCTCGGGATTGCTGAATCTCTCGGTGTTTCTCCTGATAAGGTCTTTATCAACCAGACTGATACAGGTACATGCCCCTGGGATGTGGGCACACATGCAAGCCGGGGGGCATTCATGGCCTGTAATGCGATCATAATGGCCACAAAAAATCTGCGTGAAAAGATATTTCAACAGGCTGAAGAATTATTTCCAATAGGCGTGGCCAAAAATCTGAAAAAATTCCAGAAAAAAAATCCAAATTACATGCCGCCTGATTTTAATATAAAAAAAGCGGCAACAAAAGACCGCTTCGATCTGGTTGACAATTATGTTTTTATAAAGGATGCACCAAAAGAATCCTGGCTGCGCATGGAGTTGGGAACTTTGCTCAGGGCAATCCACCTCCGTGAGCAGGGCACAATGCTGACAGCAGAGGTTTTCTATGATCCTCCCACAGAGCTACCCGACTGGGAAAAGGGGAAGGGTAATATGTCTGCGACATATGCTTACGGAACCCAGGGAGCGGAGGTGGAGGTGGATCTTGAGACCGGTGAAGTCAAGATTCTTCGTTTGGTTGCTGTTCATGATGTGGGCAGGGTACTGAATCCACAGGCTCTCAAAGGGCAATTGTACGGTGCGCTGGCACAGGGCGTTGGTTATGCCCTGTACGAGCAGGTTCAATCCCAACAAGGGAGGATTTTGAATGCTAACTTCAGGGATTATAAGATTCCAACTATCCATGAGATGAACTTTCCTATTGACCTGGATTATATCGAAACCGATGACAGCCTTGGCCCGTTTGGTGCCAAAGGTGTGGGTGAACCTGGTTTGGTACCTACAGCACCTGCAATCGCCAATGCCATCTATAATGCGGTGGGTATCCGGATTCGAGACCTTCCCATCACTCCTGAAAAAATTCTTGCTGCATTGAAAAAAATAAAAAAATAAAGAAAAAGCTCTTATTTATTAGCTTGCAGACCTCAAGAAACAATATAGCAACCTATCTTTATAGATAGCTAGCAATTTTTTCCGGAAGTATTTCTCTATTCTCTTTGGTTACTGTGAAACTTAAGTCAATGTTATCCTGACCAATCCGGGTTGTCCAAAAATTTAGTGCCCTTTGCTGTATCACAGCAATGATGTTTTTGCGTTTCTGAAAAATGTCTACGATCTGCTCAATAAACTGAACCGCGTTTTTCTCCATTATCCCTAACTCATCCATTACAATGAGTTTTGCTTCAGTTGCCTGTTCTAAAATTCTTACAGCAAAGTTATTAAAGACTTCCAATTTCACACCAAAGGGACCGAATTGGTTTCGCTTGTCAAAATCAACATGAGCGAATATCTCTCTTTTTCCGTTGAGGGACTGTAAATAATGCCCGGCATTTATTTTGTTTTTGATTATTGGGCCGCTTAGAAATCCACAAATTGAGGGTGGCTGGTATTTTTTTCTGATTCTATCAAGATAGTTTGTCTGATCTTCATCTAGTGATGAAAAATAACTATTAATTAAATTTGATGAACTAAAGGTAATGTCTGAAGTAAATGCAATTTTACCTCCAATTG
>CBFDCH010000058.1:0-8616 GCA_965603235.1 uncultured bacterium
GAGCCTGAATTCTTGGGCTGCATGGGGATATGTATCAGCGTCTCAAGGTTGAATTCTTTCAATTTTACCGCTTCGTGCCGGGCATAGGGGGCATCCGGCAATATTGATGCTGTAATGGGAATATTTAAACTTTTCAAGTTGCTGGAAATGGATGGGTTGTTGCCCACATCATCAATTATTATTGCCAGCCGTGGAATGACCGGTTCTTTCCGTTTTTCTTTTTTCTCTATTTTTTCCTTGGTGGCAACAACCGTTTTCAAGCGGTTAATTAAAATGAGGTGAGAAATCTGTTTGTCATACTCATGCCGGTAAAGATTCATGATAGAGTTTTTTAGATCCTGGGCCTCTGCCAGAAGCAGATTGCCGCCAACCTCTTTGGCAGCACCATTCATCAATGTTAAAAGTGGCGGAAAATCCTCATCCTTTACAGCCAATTTAAAATGAAAAACCCGTTTTTTATCCCTGAAATAGTCAAAACGGATGTTTCGCTGCTGGAGTCCTTTCATTAACCGGGCATTAAATTGATTGATCCTGTCTTCTGGAGTTTTAATGGTGATCAGTTTGGTAAAAATAAACGAATCTTTCCCTTTTTGAAAATCAATATATTCGAGCAACAGAACAATGATTAAGGCAAATGCAATAAAAAGAGCAAATATCAACAGGTTTGACGTGTTTTTACGATTGCCTTTTGATGCACTCATTAAAGGGATTTGAGTTGACCAACAGCCCGGTCTTCCAGCTGGTTTAACTCCTCATCTTTCAATTTTATCTGGGGTTTAATCCCAGTGAACTCCCATCCTCCAGCAAGATATGTTTTAAACGGGCATTAAACCGACCGGTTTGCTGCCCCAACAATACTATTGACTGACTCGATTTTTCCCCTTGTGCTTTTAAAAGGGCAGCTAAAATTTCTCCATACATGATGGTTGACTGACCAATGATCACCACAATTTTACCATGGTAATTTTCATCAGATCCCAATGGTACCTTTATATTACCTTTCCGTGTTTTTAACGTTAACGGTGTCTCTTTCTCAAGAAATTGGCCTGCAATCTTTTGAAATCCAGCAAAAGTTCCACCACGATACCAGCGCAAATCAAGGATGATTTTTTCCGGTTTGACTGCAACCAGATACTTCTTAAGCTGAAGATAACAGTCTTCATTAAAACATGTAAGCTCGAGCCAGGGGGAGTCTTTGCCTGACTGCCTTAATACAAAACTATCCTTACCAGCCTCAGTGTCAACTTTGATTTCTATCTCCCGGCCATAGGCCTTTTTCAAAACTCTCAGCCTTAAATTTTCCTTTTTTTCTGTCTGCAATTTAAGATACATCTGCCAGAATGATTTGGCATAAATACTCTGGCCATTAATCCCTTTAATCAGATCCCCGTTTTCCAGGCCAGCCTCAAAGGCGGGTGAGTCCTTCCTTACATCATTCACATAAAAATAATCTAAAACTTTATTACCAAACAGGCCCGTACAAAATGAATGGCCGGACTGATAGGCCTGGAAAATTTCTGTCTCCCACGGAGTTAAATAGGATGAAAATTCATCCAGTGAGTTTAACATGGCTGAATAAGCACCCTGAAACTTGGTTTCCAGTTCAATCTCTTCAACATAGTTTATTTTAACCAGTGAAATAACCTCCGAGAAGAGGGACAGGTACTGATAATCCTTCTGGGTTTTGGAGAAGGACTGGAAAATTTTACTGCTCCCCAGCAGGTAGAAAAAGATAGAAAGGGCAATTAATAAAAAGAATATTCTGAAATTTTTCTTCAAACTTGAATCCTTTGATTAATTATATCACTTTTTGCGAAGCCACTTCAAGGGGTCCTGGGCCTTCATGTTGTTGCGGATCTCAAAGTAGAGTGACTTGCCTTCAATCGATCCACTGTTCCCAGCCAGGGCAATGAACTCTCCCTTCTCAACCTTGTCCCCCTTTTGTTTTAAAAACTTTTCACAATGTCCATAAAGGGTCATTAAATTTTTGGAGTGCTGAATGATAATTAAATTACCGTAACCCTTAAAATATTCTGCAAAAACCACATCTCCGTTATATACACCCCGGATCTTATCAGAACTGGAGGGGCGTATTTCAATGCCATTGTTAAAAATATAAGTGTCGAATTTTTTGCTCTTTTTTCTCCCAAAACGGGAAATGACTACACCCTTAATGGGCCAATTCAATTTGCCCCTGATCTCTTTCAGGCTGATGGAAAGGAAACGGTGGGTGAATCCCTTGTTGATCACTGCGGTAAGCCTGTCAGCCTCCTGCTTTAGTTCACTCAGCAATTTGACATGGTTTTGCCGGTCATTATTGATCTGTTTAATAAAATCCATTTTTTCCCGTTTTAAACCATAAATACTCCTCAGGTTTTGATCCTTCCTTTTGGTGAGAGTGACGAGCCTTTTTTTTTCAACCAGCAATTCGCCCTTAACCTTCTCCAATTTGGCAATATTTGTTTTTATACCCGCAATTTCATTAGACTGATAATTTATCAACGATTTAAAGAGTCCATAATTCTGGTAAAGTTGCTGAGAATTATCCACCTGAACAAACAGGAGGACATACAGGTTGCCAGGCAGCTTTGATAGAGTCCTGAGAATTCTCTGAACCGACTCTTTGGATCTCTCAATCTCCACCAATAGCTTTTTCTTATCAGACTCTTTCAGGTAAATTTTGTCCTGGGTCTGGCTCAAAAAATATTTAATTCGATTGCTTTCAATCCTCTCTTTTTCATAACGAAGTTCAACTTCGTAAATGTCGTTCAAGATTGATTTTTTTTCACTCTTTAGCTTATTTAACCTGATCTTGATATCCTCGATCTGGTTATTTATTGATTTTAATTTGCCTTTTTGATCAGTGGACCACAACATAGAGAAACCCAGCAAAAATATTATGAGCCATTTTGTTATTGCCATTGAATACTCATACTGATTATACTATGCTGGAACTGACAAAAAATTGCTTATTTTTTCGGTAAAGAGGGTTCCTTGGCATTTTTTGAACGCCTGTAGAACATAAACATCAATCCTCCCAGCAAACCATAAGCAAACCTCATCACCAGATCAAAAGATTCGCCAGCCATGGCCCTGGCTGAAGTAAAGTTCATCAACTCTTTAAAGGAGGCGGTTCGTACACCGATTCCATTTATTGCAGGTACCACCATCAGCAGTATAATCATCAGCGGCACCTTGATCATATACTCCAGGAAATTGGGGTATTGATGTAATGAACTGGCAATTAAAAAATAATAGAGCACCATATTCATCTGATACAAAATACTGATGGCAATTGCCTTGAGCAAAGTTGAGGGCGTCTTGTAATATACTTTTAGAGCATCATATGCTTTTTCCAAAAATGCATATATCTTTCGGGGCAAAACCTTGTTCAGCCATGGCAATATTCTAATGGCGAATCTGGGATGGAAAATAAAGGCAAGCAACAAAAAACCAACAAAACAGGCGGCCAAAACCACAATAACGACCCAGTCAATATCAACATCTGTAAACATACTGATTAAGGCACCGGAAAAAGATATTAACATCAGTGCCAACATGCCGGTTATCCTCTCAACCACTACCACCACTACTGAGGTTGTGGTTTTTCCAATCAATTGTTTACTCTCTATGGCCCTCAATGCATCCCCACCTATGGTTGAAGGTAAAAAGTTGTTTAAAAACCCGGCCATGAAGTAAAAACGAAAAAGTTTTCTGAACGGGATCTCAAAACCTTGCGCTTTGATCAAAATCCTCCAGCGGAGGGTACCCAGGGAATATCCAACCAGATGTAAAGCACAGGCAAAGATCAACCAAATTAATGAGGCTCCAACAACGGCCTGGGAAAACTTTTCCACTGCTTTGCCCAAACCGCCGTGCTGTCTGGCCAGTGTCATCAGGAAATAGCCAATCAGCAGAAAACTAACACTTGCCCTGATTATTAATGATTTCGTCTGCTTTCTCATTCCTCGCCCCTGGGGTGACATTTTTTATACACCCTCAACAAATCGGCATAATTTAAAGTGGTGTACTTTTCGGTTGTGGTAAGATTGGCATGACCCAACAATTCCTGAATGACTCTTAAATTTGCTCCCCGCTGCAACAAGTGAGTGGCAAAGGAATGGCGGAATAAGTGGGGATAAACCCTTTGATCTGAATGAGTCAGTTCTTTATAAACTGTTTTTAAAATCCTCTCCACTGACCTTTCCGTAATTTTTCCCCCTCTGGCATTCACAAATATGAAATTGTGGTCAGTCTGATATTTTTCTTTGACAGATCGCAAATAGCGCTCCAGAATCTGCCCTGCATGATCATTAAAAGGGACAATCCTCTCTTTCCGTCCTTTGCCCATCACCCGCAAAACCTCTTCAGAGAGATGTAAATCCTCAATCTTTAAATGTACCAGTTCTGAAATTCGCAATCCAGTGGCATACAAAAGCTCAAAAATCGCCTTGTTGCGTAGTTGTAAGAAATTGTTTTCCGGTAATAAATCCAGGAAAGTGAGCATCTCCTTTTCCGTAAGGATCTGGGGTATCTTTTTATCTGCCTTGGGAATGGTGATCGCATCAAATGGATTTTGATCAACCTGCCCTTTTTTCTTCAAATAGGAAAAAAAAGATTTAATGGCATAAATTTTTCGTGTTAGGGTAGCCTTGTTACGGTTTTGTAAAAAAATTACAGAGATATAGTCCCTGATGTTGTCACGGTTAAGGATCAACTTTTTTTCGTCAAAAAAGATAAAAAATTGGTGGATGTCCTGTGAGTAAGCTCTCACCGTGTTGGCTGAAAACTGTTTGATCAACCTCAGATATTCAATATACTCGTGTACCTGGGATAAACTTATTTTCATCAATCCACCGCTTGTTGCGGACAACCAAGCAAAAAAAAACTTTTTGGTTTTTTAATCGCTGACCTTGTAGACCGTATCACCGGCCCTGACCCGGTCCGGCACTTTAATTCCAATTAAATCGCCAGCCTTTGCCTCCTCCACATTATTCATGTCGATTTGCATTGATTCCACAACCAACTCCAGGTCAGTTGTGTGTCCCCTAATTTGAATTTTGTCACCAACCCTAACGGTATTGCTCAATTCAATACCAGCAACCACAGGTCGGGCAAAAAAATCGGTTACCCTGCCAACAACCTCCTCTGGCATGCTCACCTCCCTCACTAAATGTTTGCCTTACCTATCCACCTTTTTAAATGATCCAAGGCAATCTCTGCCTTTTTTTCTTTGACTTTTCTCTTACTTCCTTTAAATTTTCCAATCTCCGGCAAAAGGCCGAAGGTGAATTTGGTAGGTTTAAAATCCTTCCAATTGGCCTTGGATATATAATTGATCAAAGCCCCATGAGCACTGTCTTCGGGCAGACTATAGAGAGTTTCATTGAGAACTTTTTTCGCCGCAAACAGGCCTGCCAACAAGCCTGATCCAATTGATTCCACATAACCTTCCACTCCACAAATCTGGCCGGCAAAAAATACATTGTTCCTTTGTTTTGATTGAAAAAATTTATTTATCAACAGAGGGGCGTTGATATAAGTATTTCGATGAATCCTGCCGTACCTTTCAAATTTGGCCTTTTCAAGTCCAGGCAGTTTTCGAAAAATCCTTTTCTGTTCTCCCCATTTGAGACGGGTTTGGAATCCTACCATCTGATAAAAATGTTTCATCAAATCATCCTGACGCAGCTGAACAACCGCATGGGGCATTTGCTGCGTATGTGGATCCAACAATCCCACTGGTTTCAAGGGCCCATAAGCCAATGATTTTTCTCCACGGCTGGCGAGCTCCTCAATAGGAAGACAGGCCTCAAAAAAGATCTTCCTTTCAAATTCTTTTAACTCCACCTTTTCTGCATCCAACAGGTCTGTCACAAATTCAAGGTATTGTTTTTCCTCAAGGGGTATATTTAAAAAATCCGCCTCACCCTTGTCATATCTTGAGGCGAAAAAGACTTTATCAAAATCGATCGAATCAGCCGCAATAATTGGACTGGTGGCATCATAAAAAAAGAGATTTTTCCTTAACGTAATCCGTGTCAGGTTATTTGCCAGGGCATTACTTGTCAGGGGGCCTGTGGCTACGATTACCGGAGTATCGTTTTCAGGGATATCCTCCAGCTCACGGCGTATCAACGTTACTTTGGGCATGCTGATAATTTCGCGGGTTATCTCCTCAGCAAGTTTAACCCGGTCAACTGCAAAACTCCGCCCGGCAGGTACCCGGGCGCGGTTTGCCACCTGCAGGACGAAAGAATCCAGTAATTGCAGCTCTTCCTTTAAAAGTCCCAGTGCAGAGCTGAGTTCAACAGAACCCAGAGAATTGGAACAAACCATTTCACCCAGGTTTTCACTCAGATGAGCTTCGGTTTTTCCACGGGGACGCATCTCATAGAGCTCCACCTCAAGACCCTGCTTGGCAACCTGATACGCTGCTTCCACGCCAGCCAGGCCACCACCAATAACAATGATTTTTGTCACTATGATTTTCCCCCACCAATATAGTTGCAGTCGGGGTACCCGCTGCAACCAACAAAAAACCTGCGGGTTTTTCTGGAAAATTTTCTAACCAGGGGCTTGCCGCATTGGGGACACTCTCCCATTTCCTTTTTCTGAGATTCTATATAACTGCACTTGGGATATCCGGTGCAACCCACAAAATACTGGCGGCTTTTTCTAGAATATCGCTTAACCAGTTTTTCGCCGCACTTGGGGCAGGATTTTTCCATAACCTGATCTTCCTTACCTTCTGAACCGATATCATTCAGGCTCTCTGTATATTTACAGCTGGGATAACCATTACAACCAACAAACCACCCCCTGGTTTTACGTGAGTACTTCTGGATCAGATCCTTATTACATTGCGGACAGGATTTACCAATTAAAAGCTCAACATTTTTTTTATCCTTTACAAGTTCCAGACTCTGACTTAACTTTTTGTAAAAACGGTCAATACCCTTAATCCAATCGAGACTTCCTTCAGAGACCTGATCCAATTCCTTTTCCAAGTCGGCGGTAAAACTATAATTCATAATATTTTTAAAATTTTCCTGTAGATACTCTACTACCCGGATGCCTAAAAAAGTTGGCACAAATCGTCTCTCTTCACGAATAACATAATCCCGTTTACCCAGTGTATCGATTATGGAAGCATATGTGGAAGGACGACCAATGCCCTTCTCCTCCAACACCTTTACCAGGCCCGCCTCAGTGTATCGCGGCGGCGGGATAGTGAAATTTTGTTTGGGCATAATTTTTTTGGCCGCCAGCGTCTCCCCTTCCTTTAAATCCGGCAATTGTACACTTGACTCGGTTGTTTTTAAAACCTTCAGATGACCCAGGAATTTAGTGATTTCTCCTTTGGCTACAAATAGATAATCACCATTGGTTACTTCAAAAACTGTTTCTTCTATTTCTGCTCCCTTCATCTGCGAAGCAAGGAAACGTTCCCAGATCAACTTATAAATCTTAAATTGAGCTTCATTAAAATTTTTCTTAATTTCATCCGGTTGATGAAGCGGCAAAGTGGGGCGGATAGCCTCGTGGGCATCCTGGATTTTTTTCTTGGTTGCATAGGCATTTGGTTTTTCCGGATAATAATCAGAACCAAAGCTATTTACAATAAAATCTTTAGCAGCCTGCCTGCCGTCCGCAGAAATGCGGAATGAATCGGTCCTCATATAAGTAATCAGACCCGTCACTTCACTGCCGCTCAACGCGATTCCTTCATATAATTCCTGTGCTATTTTCATAGTCCTTTTTACAGGAAACCTGTGCCTTTTAAAGGCCTCCTGCTGGAGTGTCGAGGTTATCAGGGGGGGAGATGGCTTTTTTTTCTTTAGCCGCCTTTTTACAGTTTTTAATATAAAATCATTGGATTTCAGAGAGTTAACAATGAGATCACTCTCATCCTGGTTCACAATTTTTATCTTCTTATTCTTGTGTTTTTCCAGCTTGGCAATAAAAATCGGTTTCTGGGAACCCTCCAGCTCAGCACCAATCAGCCAATACTCTTCCGGTACAAATGCCTGAACCTCTTTTTCCCTCTCTACAATTAATTTCAGCGCAATAGATTGAACCCGCCCCGCAGATAGGGGGCCTCCCAGTTTCCGCTGCAAAATGGGACTTATCTTGTAACCGGCAAGACGGTCCAACAAACGTCTCATCTGTTGAGAATTTACTTTATTGGTATCAATGGCAAGCAACTGATCAATTGCTTTATTAACAGAATCCCTGGTTATCTCATAAAACAATATTCGATAAATATTGTTGTTAACATCTTTTAGTGTCTCTTGCAAGTGAAAAGCAATGGCTTCGCCTTCACGGTCAGGATCAGGAGCAAGCATAATAGTCTCAACTCCCCTGGCTTGCTTTTTTAATCCTTTTATTACCTCTTTTTTCTCTTTTAATTCCTCATAATGCGGTTTGTAATTATTTTCCACATCAATACTCAGGATGTTTGGATTTAAATCCCGAATATGCCCCATTGAGGAACTTACCACATAGTCTTTGCCAAGATATCTTGATATGGTATTGGATTTGGCTGGCGATTCAACAATTATCAATACTTTTTTGCTCATTCGATTCTTCTGTAACCTCCGGATTCTTCTATAA
>CBFDCH010000059.1:0-8577 GCA_965603235.1 uncultured bacterium
AAGCAAGGTGCGGAAACCATGATAGTTTCAGAATACGGCCTGACGCAGGTTGATGTTACGCTGATCGTGATAAAGATCCAAGCAGGGCGGATCTCTCTGTTCAGGCGGTTGCGTTCCCTTAAGGGCATACTCCAGCCTCTCCTTTACATAGGGTGAATATAAACCGGCTTCATAGATCTCTTTGATGGTTTTATAGGGGGCCTTGCTTCCCAATGATGAGAGGTAATTGTTAACGTCATACTGGAATTGGTCACACCAGATCCCTTTTTTGAGTGGCTCGAAGTCAGGGATGACAAAAGGATCAATAATTATGACACCCTGAGCCTGCAAATCAAGGACGGCTTTATCAAAAATCACTTTTATTTCGGAATCGGTTGTGGTTGTATCCACATAGGTACGAAATACACCGATCCGGGCACCTTTTAAGCCATTTTTTAGTAAATATTGGCGATAATTTTTTTGGATTTTCCCTTTACAATGTTCGGTAATGGCATCAGCCGGGTCATATCCGGCGATAACCTCCAATATTCTCACCGCATCCTCAACGGTTCGAGCCATGGGACCGCCGATATCGTTGCGCAGGTAGAGTGGGATGATGCCGTCGCGGCTGGTCAGGCCCATGGTGGAGCGTATACCCACCAGGCAATTGTGAGCGGATGGTCCGCGGATGGAATTTCCGGTATCCGTGCCCAGACCGGCTGCGCCGAAATTGGCAGCCACAGCAGCAGCTGTACCACCGCTCGATCCGGCCGGAACCCGGGTTAAATCGTAAGGATTGCGAGTGATACCGGCGATGGAGCTCTCGGTAACATAGGGACTAAAGGCCCATTCCGCCATATTGGACTTGGCCAGTACAATGGCGCCGGCTTCTCTCAACATGCGCACCTGAAAGGCATCATCCGGAGGCAGGCTGCCCTTTAAAGCAATAGAGCCGCCGCTGGTCTGCAGGTCAAAAGTATCGTAATTGTCTTTTACAATCATGGGGATTCCGTGCATGGGCCGGAGTTTGCCGCTTGACCTGAATTCCTTGTCCAGTTCATCTGCCCGTTTTAGAGCATTGGGATTGATGGTGACAATAGCATTAATTTTTGTTGGTTGGTCGTATTTTTTGATACGCTTCAGATAATGCTCCACCAATTGGCGACAGGTGAGGCTGCCATCCTCAATGGCCTGGTGAATCTCGGCAATGGTGGTCTCTTCGATTTTAAACCCAGGTTTTGGATTACAATTCGTAATAATGACCATGGCAAACCCTACCATCAAAGTATACCTCACGTACTTCATTTTCTCCTCCGCTCAAGCCCTTGAAATAAATATGAGTCTATTTTACGGAATCAGATTTTTTTTGTCAAAATTGACAATCATCATCCAATTTACAAAAAGGAATTGATTCTTTATAATGAGGAGAATTATGAGCGGCGGATTGATACAAAAGGTGTTGGCTTCGAGTAAAAAGCAGATTGTTGTGTTTATCATCCTGCTGGTGGTAGTAAATGTAGCCCTATACGTTAAAACTATAAATTACTCATTTCTAAAGGATGATTATCGCCTGGTGGTGGAAAACCAGCGCATCAAAAGTGCTTCAGCCTTTATCGAATCTCTGGATGACAAGTTTTTTTCTTTTCCCGATTTTGCCTTTCTTCAGTACTGGCGGCCCATAGTCCTGCTCTCCTTTTTTTGTGACTTCCAGGTATGGCAGCTCAATCCGGCGGGTTATCATTTAAGCAACATCCTGTTGAACGCAGCCTTGGCCCTGATGATCTTTTTTATCCTCTACCTCCTATGCAAACAGAGTCTTATTGCATTTTTAATCACCTTGTTCTATTCCCTGCATCCGGCCCGAGTGGAAGCAGTGGCCTGGATTTCAGGCCGCACCGACTTACTTAGCGCGGCCGGGATACTGGGTGCCCTGCTCTGTTTTATTCTTTTTTTAAAGGAAGTGAAGGGAAAGAATCTGCTGTTGACAGGTATGTTTCTGTTGTTTACCTGTGCCCTACTGGCCAAGGAGAATGCCGTTATTTTCCCCCTGATGATTGGGGGATTTGTTTATCTGCAGCCTGTTTTTCATGAATTTGCCGGGAAGAAACGGAAGCTGAAACAAATGGCCCTGATACTCCTCGGTGTTATAATTATATTATCCGTTTACTTGGTCATTCATAACCATTTTACCGGTTCCATGGAGCTGACATCCTCACTATCCATTAAGCAGATCCCTGTTATGGCCAAGGCCATTGGGGTGTATGTGAAAATGATCCTGGCACCTTTTTTCCCTTCACCCCATTTCGCCATGCCCTACTTTGACGCAAACAGCCTGATCCTGATCGGCTATTTGCTCATTGGCCTGGTTGTATTGTTATTTGTGCTGGCCAACCGTGATCACTATCCAATGACCCTCTTCTCCCTTTTGTTTCTGGTTATGCTGATACCGGTTGTGAATCCGGAACTGCTGCCCACTTATCCAAAAATTGCCCTGCGTTTTGTTTATCTCCCGGCTGTGATGGCAGCTGCCTTTTTTTTGGAAACCCTCTTTGTTTTTAAAAATAAATGGCTTAAAAAAGTGTATGCAGTGCTAATGCTGACTTTGGCGTCCATCTGGCTGGTACAGGTAATACAATTTCAAAATTATTATAAAAATCACAACCTTCACTATCAAAAATTGGTTATTCAACATCCTGATGATTGTTCATTGTTACGCCCCTGGGCCATGATACCGGCCTGGGGGGGAGTGGTCCGCCAAGCCCTGCATGTGGTTGAGAGGGCCCTTATACTGGATATGGGAGATAACTGGGTTGACATATCAGAAACGGCCGGATTGCTCAAGGCCAACCTGCTTGTTGCTATGGGAGCACTGGAGCAGGGGAAACAACTGGCAGATACAATCGTAAAAAACGCCCGGGACAATGGTGTGAGGTACAATGGTTGGCTGATTATTGCCAAATACCATGAGAAGAAGAAAGACTTCGCGGCAGCACTGGCTGCCCTGGAAAGGGGTAAACAATTGGGAGAAACAGCGGATCTGTTTTTCCGCATTGCCCTGATATACAATAAAATGGATGATTTTGCCGGGGCTGACCAGGCCATTAAAAAGGAGCTGCACCTAAATCCTGAAAACGCGACCTTCAAACAATTTCAAAGCTCTCTGCAGAAAAAGTATCCTCCATATCCTCTTAAAAGGTAAAAGAGGCCAGGCGACAAGATTTGTTAACGGGCTTGCAGGTGGCGCCGGTGAAAAAACCACAAGCCCAGGCCAAAAAAGACAATAGTAAGCAGTAGAATTAATGCCGCTTCAAAAGCCACATCCGCAAATCCTGCATTGAAATTTAGTATTTTATTCAATGCCCGGATGGTATGGGTGGTGGGCAGGATGTCATTGACAAAAATGATCCGGCTGCCCAGGGAGAAAGCCTTTATTTGGGGTAGAGGAAACATACCTCCGGAGAAAAACATTAAAATAAAAAATGGGAAACAGCCAATGGTCATCAGGTCAAAAATTGTTCTCAAAAACGCCGCCACCACCAGGCTGACAGCAATGATTGAGAGGCATGAGAGGAGGGAGATAACTAGAAAGGGAATAAGGGCAAAGGAACTCTGAAAGCCGAGCCACATGGATGTTAAATATGTGAGCCCAATAGTTAGCAAACCGATGATCAGTTGTGATAAGCTGACAGCAAGCAGCCATTCAAAAGTGGTGATGGTGGAGAGGCGAAGCCGAATGAGGGTCCCTTTATCCTTCTCTTTGATAATTGTGGCAGCAGCAGTGAACATCAGCATCATTACTGCCAATCCCAGCAGGCCGGGTACATAGAGATCAAAGTCAGTGATTTTTCTTTGTTTTCCAATGGTTTGGGGATTGAGGATAATTGGATTTTTGGTGCCGGTGAAAGTCTCGATGTATTGGTAGGTGGTCATGTCGGACCAGATCGCTGCCATTAAATATTGGGGATTGGCAGGATCGCCAAAAGTTTTCACCTCCACGGGAAGGGAACTTCCGCTCCTTTTGTATTCCAACAAAGCAGTGGTGAAACGAGGCGGAATAATAAGCAGTAAATCAGCGGTTTTATTCATGATCTTCTTTTTTGCCAGGCTGAGAGCGGTCGCCTTCTCCACTTTGAGAAGGGGAGCGTTTTTAGTGGATTTTAATTGTTTCAACTGGGAGATTAGCGCTTCTCCGGCATTTATAGCCTTGTTGGAGCTGTCCCCCTGGTCATGGTTGATTACCAGCAGGCGGAAAATGGTGGGGGAGGCGTCAAAATATGAGTGCATAAGGATGACAAAGAAGGGAGCAAAGGTGAGAGTCAGGATAATCACCTTCCAATCCCTGATGTTCTCAATCATACTTTTTTTAAACAGGCTTATCAACCTCACTCGCGCAACCTCCTGCCTGTTAAATGGATGAAGACATCCTCTAAAGTGATACCGCGAATGGAGGCATTCTTTATGGTCAATCCCAATTTCTTGAAGGTCTCTAATATCGTGGGTATATCATTAATCAGGTTTGTTCCCAGGAGGCGCAGGTTGTTCTCATGGCAGTAAATCTCTCCCAGTTGCCGGGGAAGAGTTTTTTTTAAGTCTGGAAGTTTATTACCGATTGGCTCACTAAGTGTAATTTCTAAAAAATCTCCTTCACCGATCTGCTGTTTTAATTGCTCGGCAGTGTCCAGAACCAGCAGCTGGCCATGGTCGATAATAGCGATGCGATTGGAGAGGCGTTCCGCTTCATCCATATCATGTGTGGTGAGTACCACGGTAATGCTTTTGGCTAAAGAACGGATATAATCCCGCACCAGGATACGGCTCTGCGGATCCAGGCCTGCCTGTGGTTCATCCAGGATCAGGATTTCCGGTTCATGAACCAGAGCCAGGGCGATGTTAAGCCGGCGTTTCATCCCCCCGGACAGGGTTTTGGCCAGTTTAGATTTCTTGTGAGCCAGACCGAGAATATCAAGAAGTTCCTGGGCTCTCCGGTGAGCTTTGTCCCTGCCAAGGTTGTAAAAGTGTCCCATAAACACCAGTTGCTCCATGCAGGTGAGAGACTCCCAGATAACCAGTTCCTGGGGGCATAAGCCCATCTTCTTCTTGCATGAACGGTAGTTATCCACAAGGGATTGGCCATTGACCTCAATGGTCCCTTTGTCTGCTTTGAGTAAACCGCAGATCATTTTGATGGTAGTTGTTTTACCGGCGCCGTTGGGCCCTAAAAACCCAAAAATCTCCCCTCGATAAATGTCCAGGGTTAGATTATTGACAGCTTTTAGGTCTCCATAGGATTTGCTCAGGTTTCTGATACTCAACACGGGTTGGGCAGATTCACCGATCACCGGTACTCTCCTTTGGCAGGTTTTCGGTAGGCAAGTATTGGTAAAAATCACTCATGTCTATTTCTAGATGACATTTATCCATATGATATTAATTATTCGCCGCCGATTTGCATCTCTTTGATCCGCAGGGTCGGAGAGGTCATTCTGCGATTCAGATCCAGATCATTGCCCTTCATGTCAATACCCATCAATATTGATTCGGCACTACCGGCAATGGTGATTCCTTTAACGGGGAATGCTATTTTACCATCCTCAATCCAAAATCCGGATGCCCCGCCGCTGAAATTGCCATTGACCGGATTGATCCCATACCCGGTTACTCCTTTTAGCAGCAGTCCCTTTACTGTTTTTTTAATAATCTCCTCAGGTGTCTGGGTCCCGGCTGTGATATAAAAGTTATGGCTGCCAATACCTGGAATCCCGTTATATCCCCTGCGGGAGGCGTTGCCTGTACTTTTGACTCCCGCTTTTTTGGCACTGATGGTATTGTACATAAAGCCCTTCAATACACCCCGGTCAATGATGGTCCGTTTTTGTGTAGGTACTCCCTCGCCATCAAATGGCTGGCTGCCCAATCCACCGGGCAGAAGTCCGTCATCGATAAGGGTTACTAATTTGGAGGCTATTTGTTTATTCAGGGATTTTCTCAGGAAACTGGCACCCTGCATTACTCTTTCGCCATGAATGGCCCTCATGATTCCTGCCAGAAGGGCATAAGCCACATCCGGATCGAAAATAATAGCTGCCTTCTGAGTCTTTATCATCTGCGGATCAAGCATTTGATAGGCATCCCTGGCAGCCTTGGCAGCGATTTCTTTCACAGGCTTGAGTTGTGAAAAGTAGCGGCGGGTGCAGTATTCACCTCCGGAGCATTTCTGTTCCCCCTTTTCGGCTACGACTGATGCCCCAAAAGAACAGTATGTGCTGGGATAGTCTTTATTTAAGCCATTGGAATTGGCCAGGTAGGTGTGCCTTTCACCCTCGGAATATCCGGCTCCCGCGCTCTTGGTTATCCGGCTATCTTTTTGGGCCAGCTTTTCCACCTTAAGGGCCAAGTCTATCTTTTTAGCCATAGCGATTTTTGCCAGGTCCGGATCGTATAGGTCTTTAACCTCTGATATTTTTGTTTCAGTCGGCAGCTGATTGTTTTTGTCCGCAGTCATGTGAGCGGCAAAGTTGACTGCGCTTTTAATGGCCTGATTGAGGGATTCGGCACTCAGGTCATTGCTGTGGGCAAAAGCCATCTTGCCCTTGACAAATACGCGAAAACCAGCCCCATTGGCTGCAGATTCTTCGATTGTTTCTATCTCGCCGTTCATAATTTGAATGCTGAGGTTGCGGTTGGTTTCAATATATACCTCAGCGGCTTCGGCTCCCCGCTTTAAACACTGTTTTACCAATTTATCTGTCAATTCAGCGTATTTCATGGTTATCTCCTTCCCTTGCTGCCACCCACATTGATGCCGCGGATGCGGACCGTGGGTTGCCCGGCATTGACTTCTGCCATCTGGCCCTTGCCGCAGATACCGGGTCCAAAATCCAGATTATTTCCGACTGCATCGATATTGGATATGATGTCCATGCAGCTACCGATCAGCGTGGCGCCCCTGAGGGGTTTTGTCTTTTTGCCATCTTCAATTAAATAGGCCTCGCGGCAGGTAAAATTGAACATACCGGTTATTGGATTCACGCTGCCGCCGCTTAGACTCTGAACGAAAATACCTTTCTTTGTGGAAGAGATAATGTCCTCCGGGTTGCTATTGCCTTTATCGATAAAGGTATTGGTCATCCTGGGTATGGGGATGTGGCGGAAAGTTTCTCTTCTGCCATTGCCGGTCCGTTCCATTTTTAATTGTTTGGCAGAGAGGATGTCGGTCATGTATTTTTCCAGAACACCGTTGCGTATCAGGACGTTGCGCTTCATGGGTGTGCCCTCGTCATCAACATTGGTGGTGCCGCGATGGTTGGCCAATGTGCCGTCATCTACCATGGTAAATATTTTGCTGGCCACTTTCTTACCCAGTTTTCCGGTAAAAGCACCTATTTTTTTGGCAATGTTGTCGGCTTCCAGGGGATGGCCCACAGCTTCGTGCACCAAAACTCCACCCCATCCGTTTTCCATGACCACATCCATTTTGCCGGCCGGGCAGGGTTCTGCCTTGAGCATGGCCACAGATTCTCTGGCACTACGGCGGGCCACCTCTTCGGGTGAAACCTTGTCAAACATCTCAAAACCAGCGTGCTGGCTCAGCCGTTCCCGGCCCATGTGACGGGTATTGTTGCCCACGCCCATGGTTTGAACGATGAAAAAGAGGAGCGGCAGTTCGTCCTGCATGAGCAATCCTTCACTGTTGGCAATGGTTCGTCCACGGATTTCATCGTAGTATGATATAAAGGCCATCTTGATTTTTGGATCGTATGCCAATGCGGCCTGATTTGCCCGTTTCATCATATCCAGACGCTTGTTGTCCGCTACGTTTTGCAGGGGCAATTTCACAGTCACATAATTTTTTATCTTATGAGCCTTGATTTCCACCGGCTTACTGCTCGGCTGCCCCCGGGCGATATAGGAGGCCACGTCAGCAGCCCGCTGCAGGCTTTTCGAATTGATGTCAGCAGTATAGGCATAACCTGTTTTATTACCGCTAATCACCCGGACACCAGCACCGCGGCTGATACCATAAATACCGCTTTTAAATTTGGAGTCTTCCATGGTTATGGAGCGGGAGATGCGATTTTCCAGGTAGACTTCTGCAAAATCTCCTCCCTTGCTTAGAGCATGGCTGATGGTTTTTTGCATCAGGTCCGGATCGACCGGCAAATCATTATTTTGCACCTGGGTACCTTTCTGAGAAAAGAGGTCCAGGGTCATGGGCGTTATGGTTGCCAGTGCCAGGCCTCCCTTTACTCCAATTTTTAAAAATTCCCGGCGGGGAATGTCCTCAACGATCCATGATTTCATTTTTCATTCCTTATCTTCATATTTTTAAAAAACAGCCCTAAACTATCCCTATCATGTTGATCATACCAAGTCAAGTGTTGGAGTTATTGATTTTTTCGTAACATTCGATTACAATAGATCAATTCTGAATAATAGAGTGACTTGGGGCGTATTATAACCTGAGAATCTTTTATGAGAGGTATAGAAATGAAAAAAAATCTAGCGTTTTTCCTAATGTTGTTTACTGTTGTATCAAGCCTGATTTTTGCCGAAAAGGTGGTTGAGCTGCCTGATATTCTCAAGGCGGAGAGTATTTTA
>CBFDCH010000060.1:0-8576 GCA_965603235.1 uncultured bacterium
ATAGCCCTTACTTTTCCATAATTTTCGACTTTAGCTGAACCAGGCGCTTAATTTCATCCTTTAGTGATGGTGGAATATTAGCAAAACAACAGCCCATAGCAACAAGGGCTGAAGTGTTAAAATCTATAAAATAACAGACATAAGTTTCAATGTCCTTCAGCGTACCCACTGGCTCCGGCAGGCAGGCACTAAAAACAATGATACGGTCACCTTCCTTAATTGGACCCACTTCATGTCTCTTGGCAACCACACCGATCCCACCCGCACTGATACTGAGGATGTTGCCGGCAATCGTTTTCCTCTCCTTACCGGTTTTAATTATGGTTATGGGTATTTTCTCTTCCATGGTAAAAAAAGCCCGTTTATGCTGCCGTCTCTCATTATTCATTTCTCTGTCCCCTCACTTAAAAATTATAAACAACTAAAAATCGAATGTCAATTCAGCAAAATGCTGAAAATATAATCTGATTGATTCCTCATCCGGCCGGACTCCCTGTTGAATGGTGAGAGGAATTGGTTTAGAATAGGGATCTATTAAAGAGGTGAAAAAATGACCGCTTTGAGTGAAAACAAATATTGGCAACGAGGTCAGGAATTTTTAAATGTAACCTGTCCCATCATTGCCGGCGCCATGACCTGGATCAGTGATTCCAGACTGGTTGCCGCCATGGCAGAAGCCGGAGCAATCGGCGCCCTGGCCGGCGGTAATATGCCTGTTAATTACCTGGAAGAGGAGATTCAGATCCTAAAAAAGGGAGGCTTGCCCTTTGCTTTAAATCTGATTACTCTTGCTCCCAACTACATTTCCCACCTGGCATTGGTCGGTAAATACCAGGTGCCGTTTATTATATTTGCCGGTAGTTTCCCCCGCAGAAGCGAGATGCAAATGGCCAAACAGACGGGAGCCAAGGTGATTTGTTTTGCCTCTACCGAATCGATCGCCCAGCGCATGATGGATTATGGCGCTGATGCTCTGATCCTGGAGGGAAGTGAGGCGGGCGGCCATATCGGTCATGTCTCCACCATTGTTTTAATCCAGCAGGTTTTGTTTAAATTCCCTGATATTCCTATCTTTATAGCCGGTGGAATCGCTACCGGAAAAATGATCGCTCATCTCTTTTTAATGGGGGCTTCCGGCGTGCAAATGGGTACCATTTTTGCCATGTCTGAAGAGAGCCCGGCCCACGATAAATTTAAGGAGAGATTTAAGAAAGCCAGGGCCAGGGAGGCTTTTGCCACCCCGCAATACGACTCTTCATTACCAGTTGTATCGGTCAGGGCCATTAAGAATGAAGGAACCCAGGATTTTAACCAATTGCAGCTGGAATTGGTGAACAAACTAAAAAGGGATCAAATTTCACGAATAGATGCACAGTATGAGGTTGAGAATTTCTGGAACGGAGCCCTGCGCCGTGCCGTTCAAGATGGAGATATTGGCCGTGGCTCACTTATGGCCGGGCAGAGTGTGGGTTTGGTTTCAGAAATAAAATCGATCAGGGGAATAATGGACCAACTGGTCCAGGAAGCAAATAGCGAATATCAGCAAATAAAAGAGTCTCTGGCCGGGGAAAAATAATCCACGACTCATTCCCCTTCTTTTAGCCTGATATCGCCCCAGAACCCGATCTTCTCCCCTTTAACCGCAACAATTCCCTGGACGCCATCAATTGTTTGCGCCTTTTCAATGGCCGCTTCGATTCCATTTTTCCCGATTACCACATTGGCCAGGGCCGTGGCAGCCGCATCAGCCAGAATCGCAGATGAAGACACTGCCACTACCGCATCTGCCTGCCCCAGACTCAACGAATGGCCCACAGTGGCCGAGGAGGTACAGACTCCCAATGGTGTTTGCCCAGGCTCTATATCCAGGGCAATTTTTTGTGAAAAGGGTGAATCACTGCCGGCAAAGAGTCCAATCACTCGCGTTTTATCTGAATCCAGATAAATATCTCCGCCATTCTCCACAATAATTTCCCGGGAAAACTCCTTCAATTCCTCGCCTACAAACTGAGCCATTGCCCCGGCAACAGCAGCCATGGGCCCTACCCCGGCAACAATTGAATGAGTCAGCATCTGGCTGACAATTTCCGGACATTCCTCATCCGGGTAGGCCAACGGTTTGAGGGAATAGAAAAACTCGTTGTGATAGCGGATAAAATCTTCCAGCTGCCGCCGATAGACACGGATTATTCGTCCGGCCTCCTTACTCAGATCGCGCAGGGCCCGAATGTGTAGATCGGTCTCTTTCACCACCACCTGAAAGGCAGCCAGGTCTCCCTCATCACTCCACAGCCGGTATAACCTGGGCTCATACATGCCTAAATTATACGCCCATGCAATATTCCTGTCCACCACTTGAAAATTGGGGAGGATTTTAATACAATAGTTTTTAAAGGAGATACAGATGAAAAAAGCCCTCCCCATTCTTTTATGGATCCTGGCCTTTTTACTGACCGTGGCCATCGCCTTTTTTCAACGCAGCACCGGACCCACTCAGTCGGTCATGGCTAGAGAAACGGCCCTCGGTAAACAGGTGGCCTACCGCCTGAAACGGAGCGCTATTGCCTTTCAACCCATGTTTGTAAAGATCCGCGCCGCCGATCCAGCGGTCAAGGCCTTTGTCCATTGGCGCAGATACAAAGCCGGAGAGGAGTGGATCCCTATAATCATGAAACGGGAAGGACCGATTCTCAAGGCTGAAATTCCCGGACAACCCGTAGCTGGCAAAGTAGAATATACCGTGCGGGTGGAGGTGGCCGGAGAGAGTAAACTCTTATGCGAAGGAAGGAGTTTGGTGGCCCGCTTCCGCAACAAGGTACCTGGCATTTTTCTGATTTCCCATATAATTTTTATGATGCTGGGCATCCTTTTCACCTTTCGTACAAGCCTGGAAGTCCTGAGAAAAGGAGGAAATTATCTATGGATGGTCAACTGGACCCTGGGCATCATATTTATCGGCGGAATGATACTGGGACCCATTGTTCAAAAATACGCCTTTGGTGATTTTTGGACCGGCATTCCTTTTGGCACCGATCTAACTGACAATAAAACATTGTTGGCCTTCATCTTCTGGATTTTCGCCTATTTCATGAAAAAGAAGAAGAAATCAGTGGTCCTGTCAGCCGCAGTATTAACCCTTGTCGTCTACTTGATCCCCCACTCGGTTCTGGGATCAGAACTGGACTATAAGACCGGTTTGATGAAAAACAAGCACAGCCAGATAGAACCGCTGCCCAACAGATCTCTTACTCGGTCTTACCCAGTAAATCGAGCATAAAAGCATACTCCAGGGCCGTGCGCTTGTAACGGCGGAAGCGTCCTGAAGCACCCCCGTGACCGGCTGCCATATTGGTCTGAAGCAGCAATATGTTATCATCCGTTTTCAGATGACGGAATTTTGCCACCCATTTGGCCGGCTCCCAGTATTGCACCTGAGAATCGTGCAGGCCTGTGGTCACCAGCATAGCCGGATAGTCTTTAGCCTCCACATTGTCATACGGTGAATATGACAACATGTAATCATAATATTCTTTGTCATTGGGATTGCCCCATTCATCGTACTCCGCGGTGGTGAGAGGGATGGAATCATCCAGCATGGTGGTTACCACATCCACCCAGGGTACACCGGCGATGATTCCGCGAAACAGATCCGGTCTCATATTCACCACCGCTCCCATCAACAGGCCGCCGGCGCTGCCCCCGTTGATAAACAATTTCTTACTATTGGTAAATTTATTGGTAATCAGATATTCGGCGCTGGCAATAAAATCGGTGAAAGTATTTTTTTTCTTCAAAAGTTTGCCTTCTTCATACCAGTACCGGCCCATCTCCTGGCCACCCCGGACATGGGCAATGACAAAGACGAATCCTCTGTCCAGCAAACTTAAACGGGATGAGTTGAACCAGGGATTCATGCTGCTTCCATACGATCCATAACCGTAGAGCAGCAGGGGATTGGCACCGTCTTTCTTCAGGCCTTTGCGGTATACCAGGGAGATTGGTACCTTGGTACCGTCTTTGGCCGTGGCAAAATGGCGCTCAGAAAAATAGTTATCCTTGCTAAAATCGCCCAACACCTCCTGCTGCTTGAGCAGTTTCTTCTTCCTGGTCTTCATCTGATAATCCAGAGTCGATGCAGGCGTGGTGAGGGAAGAATAGCCATAACGGAGCACCTGGGTATCAAACTCCGGATTAAAACCCAAATAACTGACATACACCTGCTCACCAAAATCGATGTAGTGGTCATCTTTGCCATCCCAACTTTTAACGCGTATTTCAGTCAGGCCATTCTTTCTCTCTTTCAATACCAGGTAATCCTTAAAAGTATCGAATCCCTCCAGCAATACATCCTGCCGGTGAGCAATCACCACCTGCCAGTTTTCTTTTCCGGTTTTACTCACCGGTGTTTCCATTAACTGGAAGTTTTTTGCCAGCAGGTTTGTGCGAATAAAAAATTTATCTTTATAGTGTCCCACAGAATATTTGAGATCCTTTTCTCTCGGTTGGATAACCTTGAACTCACCATTGGGTGTATTGGCATCCAGGTAGCGGATTTCATCAGAGAGGGTGCTGTAACATCCAATAATCAGGTATTTTTCCGATTTTGTCTTGTAAATAGAGGTGCTAAAAGTCACATCCTTCTCATGGTATATGTCTATTCCGTTTTGGGACTGGCTACCCAGCAAATACTTGAATATCTTGTATGCACGCAGGGTCTTGTCTTTTTTGGCAAAAAAAACGGTTTTATTGTCATTGGCCCAGGTGGCGGCACCTTGGGTATTTTTTATTTTGTCAGGCAATATCTCGCCGGTGGTCAGGTTTTTGAAATAGAGGGTATATTTGCGCCGGCTTACCGTATCCACGCCAAAGGCGATGGTGGTGTTATCCTGGCATACCGAAAAGCCGGCCACATGGTAATATTTATGACCCTTGGCCATCTCATTGACATCCAGCAATATCTCCTCCTCAGCCTTGAGGCTGCCCTTCTTACGGCAATAGATAGGGTACTCCTTGTTCTTTTCATACCGGGTATAATAATAGAATCCCCGCAGTTTATAAGGTACAGACTGATCTGTTTTTTTTATCCGCCCAACAATTTCATCGTATAACTTTTTCTGAAATCCCTCAGTATGTTTCATCACTGTTTCGAGATAGCGGTTCTCAGCCTTTAAATAATCGATCACCCGGGGATTTTCCCGCTGATTGAGCCAGTAATAAAAATCAGTCCGAGTATGCCCGTGTAAACTTAAATCTTTTTTTATACGCTCTGCTATAGGGGGTTCGGCGCTGGACGTGATGCCCGCTTTCTTCTTTTGCTCCCCCTTCTCCTTGGAGCAGCTCAAACTGAGCACCAACAACAGACACAAAACTACGATGGGGATGCTCAAACCAGTTATGTGCTTACTGCAATTTAAAATTCTCATATATCCTCCTTACTCACCATAAAAAGCTATTATAAACCGACCCCCTTCAGAAAGTAAAGAAAAATCCTTAATTCTATAAATATCCAGGACAACATCACTGCGCTGTGAAAAGATAAATTCAGAAGTCAACGACAATCCTTGCATTATGGGTCAAAATCTGCTATTTTACCCCTTTAAAAGATGTGGAGATAAATATGGCGAAACAAAAAGCAACCAATGTAACCTGGCACGATCACATGGTAAAACCTGAGGAGAGGGAATTCCTGCTCAAACAAAAAGGAGTCCTTATCTGGTATACAGGCCTGTCTGCCAGCGGCAAATCGACCGTTGCCAATGAAGTGGCCTGCCGACTGCACCAGGCCGGCAAATTGACCTACGTTCTGGATGGCGACAATGTTCGACACGGTTTAAACAAAAATCTTGGATTCTCCCCGGAAGATCGGGCGGAAAATATTCGCCGTATCTCCGAGGTCGGCAAACTCTTCGTTGATGCAGGAATCATTACCAGCACTGCCTTTATCTCCCCTTATCGTATGGACCGAGATGAAGCCCGGTCCCTGGTCGGGGAAGGACGATTCATTGAAGTGTTTGTTAAAGCTTCCATAGATATCTGCGAACAACGGGATCCAAAAGGTCTCTATAAAAAAGCAAAGAGTGGTGAAATTCCGCAATTTACCGGGATATCCGCACCTTATGAAGAGCCGCTCAACGCAGAAATTATTCTGGATGCCGATACCATGACCATTGACCAGGAGACAGATCTGGTAATAAATTTCCTCAAAGAGAAAAAAATAATCTGAGGGAAAATCACAAATTAATTACCCGCCATTAACAATAACGCGGCAAACGTTTCAACTCCCCGCCACAAATTCCCCAGGCGCAGATTCTCATCCGCCTGATGTTGATTGTTGTCGTGATTGACAATTGAAACCCCGATGATGGGGATTTTTAAAGTATCTTCAAAGATATAGATAGGCAGTGATCCTCCCAGAGTCGGCAGCACCATGGTTTTTTTGGCAAAGGCACCGGTCAAGGCATTGACCACTCGGCGAGCAACCGGTAAAACCATAGAGGTACGCGATGCACTAAACCCCCGTTCACTAACCACTTTTGCCAATAGCGAGTAGGTATTCCTTGTTTCAGCATCAGGATCCTCTGCAATCACATGGTATCCCTGGCCACGAACATGGCGAATCACTTTATCCACCATATCCTGTGGATCGCAACCCTTTACCAGGCGGATGTCAATTGAGGCCTGGGCCCGGGAAGGTAGAATGGTGCGAGCCTGATCGCCCACCCAACCGCGGGACAATCCCCGTATATTAAGAGATGGAAGCTGAATCGCCTGTACCAACGACAGGTTTTTAACTTCTTCCGTGGCAAAACCATATAATTTTTTGAGTGTATCATCATAGGGCGGAATTTGCTTCAATGCTTCTTTTTCCCGTTCACTTAAAGGAACCACAGTATCATAAAATCCCCGTACAGCCACTCGGCCGGATTTATCTTTCATGGAGGCCAGGAGTTTGGCCATACGCATAGCCGGGTTTGGAGCCCAATTGCCAAAGTGACCGCTGTGCAGGTTTGTATTAGGGCCATAAATAGTGATATCAAGGGTAGTTATACCCCTAACACCAAAAAAAAGAGTCGGATCGCCAGAATAATAGGCGGGTCCGTCACACATGAACAGGACATCCGCTTCAAGTAGTTTTTTATGTTGTTGACAAAAAAGGGGCAAGCTGGGTGAGCCGGCTTCTTCCTCGCCGTCCAGAATAAATTTAACATGGTTTTTTATGGGTACATTGCTGGCCTTCAAGGCATCCATAGCAGCCAGTAAAGCCATCAACGGCGCTTTGTCATCACTGGCGCTACGAGCGTAAATACGCCAGTCATCATTCAGCTGTGGCAGATTCGTTGTCAACGGTACTGGTACAGGTTTTTTCCGGGAGGGATTGAGTTTCTCCGGGCGTAATACCGGTTTAAACGGTAGAGAATCGGTCCATTTTGTCTTATCCACAGGTTGTCCATCATAATGGACATAAAACAGCAGGGTCTGTTTGGCGCTGCGATTTCCAAATTCACCGTAAACCACCGGGTTGCCAGAGGTTGGGATAATTTTCACCCGAATGCCTCGTTTCTCCATCATTTTTTTTATGTAACGGGCATTGGCAACAATGTTCTCTTTATCTGCGGACACATTGGCAATAGAAAGGAGCGAAAAATATTCCTTGAGGATATCAAACCGCTGTTTCAGGCAATAGGAACGGACATCTGTTAGCCAGTTGTCGGTCCTGGTTTCCGGTTCTCCAATCGCTGAGCCCAAACAGAAAAGGCAGCACATTATTATTAAAGATCCGTTTTTCATTGTTCACACCCCAAAATGTTGCTCTAAAATAAACGGGATTGGCCCGGTAAAAGTCCGGATACTACAGATTGTCAATAAAGCTTAGATACTCTTTGGGTGGATTGTTCAGGCTGATGCCAATATTTTTAGGGCTGTGAAAAGTGACCTGGCGGCGCACCCAGCGTATCAATCCCGTTAAATCATAGGTTTTGTCTTCGTATTGAATGGTAATATCTACCTGTCTCTCCCCTGGGATCGTAGCACAGGTTAGTTGAATACCACTTCTTGATATATCCTGCAAAACTGCAGGTTTTCCATTCATACGGATTAAAATTCTCTTTTTTTTTCTCTCGTGCCTGCGCTTGTCCATTCTATGCAAATATTAAATCAAAGACAAAAAAAATGCAAGGGAAAAAGTCCCGAAACTCTGATGATGTTTATTTTTCATTAAAATCAGCTTACTTATTGACATTTGGAAATCCAATAGCATACAATACTGCTTTAAGGAGGAATAGAACATGAACAAAAACGAATTGATTGAAAAGATCGCAACCAAAACAGGTCTTTCCAAAAAAGCATCCGGAGATGCCATTGATTCTTTTATCGACGTTGTTTCCACTGCCATGAAGAAAAAAGACAAGGTAACCCTGGTGGGTTTTGGAACCTTTAAAGCATCTGATCGCAAAGCCAGAACCGGCGTGAATCCGAAAACTGGTGAAAAGATCCAGATTAAAGCCACCACCGTACCAAAATTTAATGCAGGAAAAGCTTTAAAAGATAACGTCAAAAAATAAAGTTTTTATCCTTCA
>CBFDCH010000061.1:0-8534 GCA_965603235.1 uncultured bacterium
CGGCCCGGGCATATCACCACTATCACGGCGGAATTCGTATCCTTACTGAAGCTGTCAGCGCCAAAATCGCCACACCGGTTGAGGTTGATTTTTCTAAATTGTCAGCCATGGTCAAAACGCCATCCGTAAAAATGCCCCTGCCCTGGAAAGGGGGGAAATGGACCCTGAAGGATATCATAAACTATGACTACTCCGCTGCCAGAGCAGTGTTATCTCATGCAGCGGGTCTACGCGCAAACTGGCTGCATAACTTCTATCGCATCCATAAAAAAGCGGTGGCCGCCAAGCGTAATCCTTTTGCTTTTATCATCCCGGCTGACCAGGTCAATGTGCCGGCAATGATTCAAATGCTGCAAATACTGCAGCAGGGCGGCGTTGAGATTCACCGCAGTTCCACGGCTTTTAAAGCTGATGGCCAGTCCTACCCGGCCGGCACCTTTATAATTTTCAGAGCACAGCCCTACGGCGGATATGCCAAAGCCCTGCTGGAAAAACAGGATTACCCGGATATTCGCGAGTATGCCAAAGGCCCCCTGAAACCGCCTTACGATGCCGCTGCCCACACTCTCCCGCTGCTAATGGATGTCGAGGTACAGGCCATAAACATGCCCTTTAAAACAGCAAGCGTAATACAGAAAAATATTAAAAAACCCATGGGCCAGGCAACATCATTCACTGATGCAGCCGCCTATATATGGGGTCATGCCACCGGCGATGACATCATTGCCCTCAACCGGCTGCTGAGGGAAAAGGTCACTGTATACTGGACATCCACCCCGGTAACGGCCAATGGACGAGTCTATCCGGCAGGCTCAATGGTAGTGAAAAATAGTAAGGGAATCACCAATCACCTGCAAACCCTGGCATCTCAATTATTTGTGCACTTTGATGCCCTGAACCAGAAACCTGATGTTGAAGTATATAAGATCAGACGTACCCGCCTGGCTCTATACAGGAGCTGGACCGCATCCATGGATGAGGGGTGGACACGCTGGGTTCTGGAACAATTCGATTTCCCCCTTTACAGTCTGAGAAATCGCGATGTCCGGGCGGGAAATTTGCGTGAAAAGTTCGATGTTATCCTGCTGCCGGATATGCACCCGGATCGGATCAAAAACGGTATATCCGCCGATCAGCTGCCTGCACCCTATGCCGGGGGCCTGGGAGAGAACGGCATCAGGAATCTCAAACGATTTGTGGAAAACGGCGGCACCCTGATCACAGTCAATTCTTCATGTTTGTTGCCTATTAAAGAATTTTACCTGGGAATAAAAAACGTGGTTGCCGGTCTCAAGCGGGATAAATTTTTCATCCCCGGTTCCATTCTGAAAGTGATCAACCAGCCACAACATCCGATCTGCTTCGGCTTTAAAAGGGAAGGTGAGATCTTATTCCGCCGCAGTCCCGTTTTTAGCATCAAGCAGGGGATCGCTGCGGTCAAATACCCGCTCCATAATCCATTGGTGAGCGGCTGGCTTACCGGCCCGAACCATATGCTCAATAAGAGTGCTGTTGTGGAGGTAGCCATGGGCCGGGGAAAGATTATTTTATTTGGTTTTCCCGTTGCCTACAGGGGCCAGTCCCACCAAACCTTCCGCTACCTGTTTAATGCCATTCACTACGGCCCGGCAACAAAGACCAAATTTTAACTGAAGAGACAAATCCTGGATGCTAATAGAACCGGAAGACTATACTGCTGCCCAGCAGGGCCACTGCCAGGCTGATATCCAGGATACCCACACCCACCAGCAGTACAAAAGAACCCAGCGCCAATTTGTATAAAAGGACGCCTGTCATAATCATTAGTGCCAGGAAAAAGAAAAATCCCGGCCTGAAAAACTGCCAAATCCGTGGAGATTCCAAGGAGTCAATGCGGTTAAAATTTTTGCGGCAGAATTTACTGAAAAAGAACCAGGCCTTCGCGCCACCGGCAATTAATCCTGAAAGAACAGCCAGTTTGGGCCAAAGGGAAGTAGGCTGCACTTCTGCCGCCAATCGCAACAAACGCACCCCTTTGATGCCCAGGACAATTCCCCCGGTCAACCAAACAATCGCTGCCAAAATCTTCAAAATCCGCCGACTCACGATCATCACCTAAAATTACCAAATAGCCGAACTATTGTAAAGAGATTGGTGTGGTGATATATATTGGAGTACTAAAAAAGTGAGTTAATCATGGAATTTAATGGGAAAAAATACAAACCGTTTGTCTCAGCCTTTGCTGGCGATGATTATACGACAACTATAGGGAATAACCACCGGCCGTCAACCATCCCGAGATATAACAACAAAGTGACCGCCATCGACCAGGTGATGGAGGTGATTAATGACGGTGATGTCATCTCATATCCCCACTATTACCGGCTGGGAGATAAAGGATTGGAATTTGTTATAAGCAAACTGCGGGAACACAAAAAAAGGGGGATTATCCTCTACGCCAATGCCCTCCTCGATCATACTGATCCCTGGCTGACGGATGCGTTCAAGCAGGGGACACTGGCCGGCATCTATGGCAATGTATACCGGAAGCTTGGCCAATATGTTACTCGGGGCGATTTTCTCCCCTGGCGCACCGTGGGATTCTCCCATGGCAACCGGGTGAGAAAATTACAGCGCGGCGAGGTTCGCATTCGTGTGGCATTCGGTCCGGTGCCTTTCGCTGATATATTCGGTAATGCCAATGGATTGATGGGCAAACCGGAACAATTGTGCGGCCCTCTGGGGCTGTTTGCAGCCGACGCCCTCCATGCTGATTACGTCTGCCTCCTGGCGGGCACCATCAGTCAGAACCTGATTATGCCCGCACCAATATCACTGGAAGATGTCGATTTTGTAGTACCGATGGAGACGCCCGGATTGTCAGCCGGCATCGGCTCCGGCACCCTGGATCTGGAAAAAATCCGCTCCCGCCCCTTTAATGCCAAAATTGCCGACGCGGTCACACGGGTGATGAAAGCGGCAGGTGTGGTCAAAGAGAATTTTAATTTTCAGGTGGGCAGCGGTGCCGGTTTAATTGTGCTGGACAATATCCGCCAAATGCTCAAAAAGCAGAAAATTCATGCCAACTTTGCCATGGGCGGCTGCACCAGCATGCACGTGGACATGCTCCATGAAGGGACCATTAAAATGTTGCTCCACGGCCAGATGTTTGAACCCAGTCCCCGGGTTGTGGAATCCTTGTTAAAGGATCACAACCACCATGAAATCACCGCCGGATATTACGCCTCGCTTGCCAATAAGGAGAGTGCGGTTAATATGTTGGATGTTGGCATCCTCTCCACGTTGGAGGTTGACCTTGATTTTAATGTCAACACGGTTTGTGCCAATGGCCGAATTATTGGTGGTATTGGCGGCGGACAGGATGTGGCTGCCGGCAGTGATTTAACCATTATGTTTTTACCACTGGCAACCGGCAAAGATGGCAAGGGATTCCCCCGGGTGGTTGAGAAGGTGTACACCCGCACCAGCCCGGGAGAAATCATTGACGTAGTGGTGACCGAGGAGTACGTAACCCTGAATCCCAACAGCAATTCCAGCTGCAAAGATGCCATCCTTGAGAATTTCAAGCAATTCAACATAAACCTTGTCTCAATAGAGGAACTTAGGGCCCGCTCACTCAAACAGGCCCAGGGATTTGGTCCCATTCCACCGGTTGCAGAAACCACGGATGAGGTGGTTCATATAATAGAATGGCGCGACGGCAGCCTGCTGGATACTATAAAAAAAACTATGTCCAGGTGAGTGGATCCACCTTAATTTGTGGATATTGTATTGACATATTAAGTCTGATTATCTACAATATTCTTTCATGATTATTGGATATCATTATTTTATATTCAAAAGCGCTATTTTTTATCCCCTGGAACAGCAAAACCATTGTTACCAGTAAAAATACAAAACCATTCCGTATGTACGGAGTTTAAAGGAGGCATTGTGAAAACAAAGCAGTTAATATTTATCTTATGTTTAATCCTGTCTATCACCCTATTGAGTGTTCCGCAAAAAGAGGACCCCAACTGCCAGGCGTGTAACCCCACCCTGGAGGAAATGCGGTCCGAAGCCTGCACAGTAATTATTGTGGGCAAAAAGGCGTCCACGGATGGATCGGTAATGACAACCCATACATGTGATTGCGGTGTTTGCGACTGGACCTGGCGTTACGTACCACCGGCAGATCACAAACCCGGGGCGAAAAGAAAAATTTATCATTTCAGTCAATTTAAAACCAAACCCCCGTCCCAGGGTCTGCGCTGGGACGCTTTTGAGGATAAATTTACCGGCCTGGAAATTCCCCAGCCCAAACACACCTTTGGCTACCTGCACGGTATGTTCGGCTACATGAATGACAATCAGGTGGCCATCGGAGAATCGACTGTTGGCTGCCGCAAGCGGATGGAGAACGAAACCTCAACTCCCAAAATTGATATCACCGCCATGACCATGATTGCCATGGAACGGGCCAAAACCGCCAGGGATGCCATTAAAATCATCGGTGACCTGGCAACAAAATATGGTTATGGTTCCGTCGATTCAGGTGAAATGCTGGCCATTTCAGATCCGAATGAAGTTTGGATATTTGAGGTTATGCCGGTTGGCCCGCTGTGGAATCCTGAAAGTGGCGAGCCTGGAGCCATCTGGTGCGCCCAGAGGGTACCTGATGACCATGTAAGTGTTTGCCCCAATGAATCACGCATTGGTGAGATAAACCTGAAGAATAAAAATTACTTCATGGCCTCATCAAATGTAAAATCATACGCCACAAAAAAGGGGTATTGGGATCCCAAGAGCGGCAAGCCGTTTAATTGGAAGCGGACCTATTCACCCAGCGAACACAGTGCTGCCAGCTCAAACGGTTCACGTGCCCGCATGTGGCGCTTCTATGACCTGGTTGCACCCTCAAAAAAATTCAGCCCCAAAACCCCAAACATGGATTTTCCCTTCTCCATTAAACCTGAAAAAAAACTTTCTGTTCATGATGTCATGCAGATGACCCGTGATAAATTTGAAGGCACTCCCTACTCCCCGACCCGCGGCCTTCAGGGCGGTGCATTTCAAAATCCCCACCACCTTCCCTATGGATTCCGGCTTGATGGTAAAAAATACAATACCGGCCGGGTGATTGGTGTAAACCGGGCGGAATATATTACTGTAACCCAAACGCGGAGCTGGTACCCCAATCCCATCGGTGGTATTGTCTGGCTTGCATTCGGAGCCCAGGACACGGCCTGTTACATGCCTCTTTACCAAGGGATTACAGCTATCCCGAAATCATTTACGATCGGTGACCATTGGGAGTATAATCGCGATTCCGCCAGATGGGCCTTTGACACGGTTGATTTTCACACCCAGGTCCTCTATTCCCTGGCCATTCAGGACGTACAGAAAGCCCAGTTGAAATGGGAAAAATCCGCCATTAAAAAATTGGCCATGATTGACCGGGAAGCACTGGCTCTTTACAAAAAGGATCCTGTTAAAGCCAAAGCCTTTCTTACCGATTTTTGCCTGAACCATGCCAATCTGGTTATCAACGCCTGGTGGAAGCTGAGCACTGACCTGCTGGTAAAATACAACCACCTGTGGCACTATGATGTGAAGACCAGAAAACGTAAAGCAACAAAGTATCCGGATTGGTGGTTGAAGGAACTGATCAAATACAACAATTTAAAACCACAGCCGGAAAAGAAAAAATAAAGTTTAGGAGACCGACATGAAAAAAAATACTTACTTGAAAATTTTCACCTTTACTGCCCTGCTAATTGGTTTGTTATTGATTCCTTACACACAACAGGCGGCTGACACCGATACTCCCAAGGCAAAACTCCCGGTGCTCACCACCTCCGCCGGCCAGAGCCCGGACGTTACCACCCTGAATATCATCATGGAGGAAGCTGGCATAAAATACGATTATTGTGATGCGCCCGGCGCTGATGTTGTTAAGGCAGGCGTGGGACTCGGCGGCAAAGAATCAAAAGAGGGATTTCATATAGAGATCCACTCTGACCTGGCAAAATTTCCCAAAGGCACAGCATATCAAACTGTGGTAATTGCCATTGGTGCCAGTTTAAAAGGAATGGGCGCATCGGGCCTCACCGTTGGTGATGAAGTAAATCGCTTAAAAAAGATCATAGAATTATGTAAAGCACAAAAAACATTTATCATTGCCATACATGTGGGAGGAGCTTCAAAAAGGGGCGCAGCCGGAAGTGACAACGAGAAGATGATTGATGCCGTAGCCCCCTTTGCCAATTACATCGTGGCTGTAACTGATAGCAATAAAGACGGGCGCTTCACCAATATTGCCAAAAAGCACAATATCCCCTACTCTGAAATTAAGTATGCACTGGGACTGGTTGATATTTTTAAAAAAGTATTTAATTGAACCTATACATCTCAGTACAAGTACCATTTATTGACAGGATCATTTTCGCAAAGATGATCAAAATTGCCTGAAGGTGTAATAACACCTGCTGCAAGGAGAAATTGAATGGTTTGGCAAATTATAATTATTTTAGCTGCTATGGTAATCGCCTTTGCTGTGGCGCAGTGGAAAAAGCTGTCAGTGGAAATCTGCATGCTGGTTTCAGCTGTGGCCGGATGGTTGGCTGGCGCCCTTTTTCTTACACCGCCTCTTATTGAGCTGCCCCGCCACCTGGTTGAGGGGATGCGAACATATCTGGACGTCATCCTGGTCTTTACAACCGCCACTATTTTTATGGCCATTGTATCGGAATCAGGTGGAGTTAACTATGTAGTAAGGGGTATTATAAAATACTTTCATAATAAGAGAATTATTGCTCTGCTGATGTTGATGTTCATCATTCTCATCCCCGGCGCCCTAACCGGTGCAGGCAGTGTTTCCATACTCACAGTCGGTGCTCCCATTGCCATGGCCCTGGGATACCTGGGGATAAATAAAAAACGGGTGGCTGCCATCCTCTTTATTGTTGCCGGTTTAAGCGCCGCTGCCCCGCCGGTCAATATCTGGGCCATGATTGTTTCTGCCGGAACAGCTATCCCCTATGTGGGCTTTGAACTGCCATTGGGTATACCTGTTCTTCTGCTGGGCACCTTCACGGTTCTGACCCTGGGCTGGAAAAGGGAAGAAAAACTCGAATTGGAGCAGATGCTTGATAAAATGCCGGAAGTGGCAAGCGGCGTCAGGGGCTGGAAAGTGTTTTTACCCTTCCTGGTGTTTTTTGGCCTGGTCATTGCCTATCGTCTCTGGCCTTTTTCATTCCCAATCTTGGGCCTGCCGCTACAATTCACCATTGCTGGAATTGTGGCCTATATGGTGAGCCCAAAAAAAATTGATATCCTGGTACTCTCGCGAGATACGGTAAAACGGCTGCTGCCGCTGCTGGCCACCATGGCCATTGTGGGAGCACTGCAACAGGTGATGACAACCACCGGAGTGCGCGGACTGATCTCCTATGCCGTGATCAGCATTCCTCTGGTAATTTTATTTATATCTCTTGTGGTTATTATCCCGGTATCAGAAGGAGTGTTGACCTATGGGGGAGCTGCCATTATCGGTATACCACTCATTTGGTTTTTACACTCCATTGGACTCCATGCCACGGTAGCCATAGCAGGATTGAGCCTGCTCTGGCCTCTGGGAGACGGCCTGCCCCCCACTGCCCTTATTGGCCGTTTGAGTGTCATGGTTTCAGAATATAAGGGATCTTACTGGTCCTTTTTAAAAGCGACCTGGCTCCCCTGGATCGTCATTACCCTGGTGGGGATTTTAATGGTGATATTTAGCACCGAGCTGGGCTTTCTGGTCAAATGGAGCATGTAGGAGGTTAAATATGCCTATAGTCATGATTACTTACTATATTATCAGCGCCTTTTTATTGGCCATGCTGATCTGGAATTTTATCCGTGAAAAAAAGAATGTTGAACACCTGATCCTCTACCTGGTTTTGATCATCCCGCTGATTTTACGATTAATGCGGATCCAATAATCCGCAGGAGAGCATAATGTCAAAAGAATGGAAAATAAAAAGCTTGTTGATCGCAGTAATGGCGGTTATCCTTATTATATCAGGAATTCAACTATACACCCACCGCCATTTTAACATTCCCATAGTGGCTGGACCCGGTGTCACCAAGGTGGTGAAGCTGAGTCAATTCTGTCCATCATTAGCCGGAACCATGGCTGACACCAATGTATTCTACATGGAAGGAAAGGAACCAGGGGGCAAGATGCTGATGATGGCAAACACCCACGCCAATGAACCTGCTGCCATGCTGACCGCTCTAATTTTTATTGAAAACGTGGTGGTTGAAAAAGGGACCCTGATTATCATTCCATTTTTCAACAACAGCGCCGGCCGCAACCCCAAACCCGGAGATGGATACCCGCTCTATTTTAATATCAAAACAGATTGGGGCCATAAAAAATTTCGCATGGGCAACCGCAACGCTTCCCCGCTTGAGCAATGGCCTGATCCGGATGTTTACGTCCACTATCCGGACAAAAGCCTCCTCTCTTACCTCGATGTCCGCAACACCAATCGCACCTGGCCCGGACG
>CBFDCH010000062.1:0-8508 GCA_965603235.1 uncultured bacterium
TAAAATTGATACTGTGGAATTAAACGTGTTATCTTGTCTACAAATGTCCTGTGTGTATCCGTCAAAGCTTAATAGCAATTTAAACTGGTTTTCATTAATAAAATTCAGCATGTCTTCATCTAAGAGGCTCCCATTTGTTGATATCGTGAATCTTATTTGTTTTCTTAATCCTCTGCTTATATTCTGAGTGTATTTGACAATATGTTTGATCTGTTCAAAAACAATGAGAGGCTCACCTCCAAAGAAATTTACCTGGCCATTGTCCTTTAGAAGGGGCAGGAAAAAGTCTAAAGCTGTTTCAGCAAGGGAAATATTTATGCTTTTTTCCCCTTTTTTTTGATAACAATAACAACAATTAAAATTACAGACTTCTGTCATATGCAAAGTAAAATCTGAAAATTCCAACGTGTAATCCTCTAATTTGAGACCGGATTTAAATATGGCCTTCTAGTTTTGATATTTGACAACTTGCTTACGAACGCTTTCCTCTCGGAGTTTGATTTTTAGATGCTATCCCCCTATTGGAAGTCCACTTAAGAGAGGACCATGAGGACAGCAGGGCCAACACAGACCCATGGCCCGGCTATTTATCACTCGTAATTCATCAATCAATGCCTGAGCCTTTTTTTTTTCAGCCTCCGTCATTTCACCTTCCATTAATCCCTCTAATTCCTGATAAATGTCCTCGACTCGTTTTTTTATTCTTCCCATACTCTACCTCCTACCGCCTCTATTTTATAAATTAAAAATATTTTTTACAACAAAAAAAATATTTTTTAACACTATGTAGTTGACAAGGGTAGGGATTGTTGACTCATGTCCCTCTTTTGCATACAATATCCATGTTATTGCAGGTTCTGGTCTTTAGAATAAAGGAAAAATAAAGCAAAAAGATGAACGAAGAAGAAAAACTAAGCCCCCTGGTATCTATTGTGGTGGTCAACCACAATACCAGGCAGGATCTTATGGAGTGCCTGGCATCGATAAAGAAGAATGTCAACATTCCCCATGAAATTATTGTTACTGATAACAATTCCCAGGATGATTCACTTGAGATACTTCGTAGAGAGTATCCGGAGGTGACAATCAATTCCTTAGCGGAAAATGTCGGTTATGCCAGGGCCAATAATATAGGTGCGGCCCGGGCATCAGGTAAATATTTGCTCATTCTAAACCCGGACACCATTGTACCGCCTGAAACAGTAGAACACCTGGTGACCATCAAAAATGAGCACCCGGCTTACGGCATTGTGGCTCCTCTGATACTGAACAGTGATCTTTCGTTTCAAATCTCGTTTGGCCGGGACCTGGGCCTGTTCATGGAGATCTTCTTTAAGTATTTTGCTGAAAAATATTATGGCTGGAAATTTAGACGCAAAAAGGATGATATGGCGGGTCTGAAGCATTGGGTGAGCGGCGCCTGTTTCCTGATTGAGCGGCAGCTGTTTAACCGGCTGCATGGCTTTGATGAAAACTATTTTATCTATATTGAGGATGCTGATTTGGGTAAACGGGTCCGAAAAATGGGGTATGGCGTCTATTATTCCACCGCTGTAAATATCATCCATTGCCTGGGCAATACCTGTTCCAAAATCCCTTCGCTGATACTGCCCAGGGCCAAGAAGAGCCACCTCTATTATTACCTGAAACATCATGGCCGGGTACGCATGGAAATTTTGAGAATTTACCTGATCTGCCGCTTCCAAATCAAAAGTCTTATCTCACGGCTGAAAGGGGAGCGGAAATCACGGCAGGTTTACTTAAAAACCCTCAGGTTCATAAAGGAGTTCACTGTTGAAGATTATTCTTGATGCCAGAAAAATAGATGATTACGGTATTGGCGTATATCTGCGGCACGTGTTTTCCGGCTTGATTGACAGCGGCCAATTTCCTTTAAAGGTGATTTATAAGACCCGGGACAATCCGTTCAAGGTAGGCGAGGACGCGATCATCCAAAGTAGATACGCCAATTACGACTGGCGCGAACAGATAGAAATCCCTTTTAAAACAAGGCCTTTTAAGGATTATTTCTATTTTTCTCCCCACTATGTGTTTCCCATTTGTTTAAAAAATCCCCTGATTGTAGCCATTCATGATTTGATCCACTTCAAGTTTTCCCACTTTTTTAAACCAGCCCTAAAGGTGTCCATGGCCAAATACTTCATTCGCCGAGCAAGAAAAAAAGCGGTCCTGGTGTTCACCGGTTCCCAAACTGCCAAGCAGGACCTGTGCGACATGTTTCAATTCAGAGAGAATCAAATCGAGGTAATTTACCATGGCATTGCTGAGGTTTTTTTCAATCAGGCCAAATCTCCCTCGCCATTTCCCTTTCCATATATTACTTATATGGGCAATTTTAAGCCTCATAAAAATCTTTCCACACTTTTACAGGCCTTTGCTCAACTCAAAAACAAATTTACCGATTTGCGCCTGGTATTGATGGGCATGCGTCAGCAGCAGGAGGTCCAGGTATTGATCCAAAAGTATCACCTGGAGGGGCGGGTGATCATCAAGGGATTTATTCCGGTTGAAGAGTTAATCGGCGTTTTGGATGGTTCTGAGTTTTTTGTCTTTCCTTCACTATATGAGGGATTTGGTTTGCCGCCCCTGGAAGCCATGGCCCGTAAAAAGGGCGTGATCAGCAGCACCGGCGGCAGCTTGCCTGAGGTTTTGGGCGACAACGCCCTCTTTTTTGGTCCAACATCGATAGAGGATTTGGCTGAAAAAATGATCCTTTTCTTAAATGACACAACATTGCGCGACAGCTATGCTGAAAAAGGAAACAAACACGCCCAATCCTTCCAATGGCAAACTGCGGTGAACCAATATATCAAACTCCTCAGCAAGCTCTAAAATCCTGCCCAGCCCGTGAGAAGAAAAAAGGGGACAGGCGACAAATATTTTTAATTTTGCTCAACATTATAGCCTCCGTTCAAATGATAACTTCATCCAATTGAGAAAAAAGGGGACAGGCGACAAATATTTTTAATTTTGCTCAACATTATAGCCTCCGTTCAAATGATAACTTCATCCAATTGAGAAAAAAGGGGACAGGCGACAAATATTTTTAATGTGAATTTACTCCCTGTCATTAAGAGATTAGATATGGTAGAGATTGTTAAATAAATTACATTTGGTGATTTTTAAATTTTTACGTATAATAATATTTTAAAATTCACGGAGGCCTAAATGAAGAAAAAAATCAGCAGAAGAAAATTTGTAAAACATTCAGTGGTGGGTCTGGGAGGGGCCGGACTGATCAGCAGCCAGCCGCTATTTTCCCAGGATAACAAAAAAGAAGCAAAACCAGAACAACCTAAAAAAAGTGCGAAAATCAAAAAGTATCACAAGCTGGGCAAGACCGGTTTTAAAGTGTCTGACATCAGTTTGGGAGCATGCCACAACGAAACAGTCATTAAAATGGTGCTTGATGCTGGAGTCAATTATATTGATACGGCTGAGGAATATAGAAATCAAACTATAGTGGGCAAGGCAATAAAAGGCAGGGACAGGAAATCAATATTTATCACCTCTAAGCTTTTGCCTGAAAAGAAGTTAGGCCTTACTAAAGAGAAGTTTATAAATAGATTTAATAAATGTCTGGAAGAGTTGCAGACTGATTACATTGACTGCATGATGGTGCACAGCCCTGAAACCATTCAGGAAATGAAAACACCGGGATTTCACAAAGCCATGGAACAGATGAAAAAAGAGGGCAAACTAAAACATGTCGGTGTTTCCAACCATGGTTCCAACCACCCCCAGGTTACCAAAGAATCAATGGAAAAGATACTAACAGCTGCTACTTTGGACGGCCGCTTTGACGTGTTCCTGCTGGCTTACAATTTTGTGCAGGCAGATAATGGCAAAAAGGTGCTGGAAATCTGTAATAAAAAGGGTATCGGTACCACCATAATGAAGAAAAATCCGGTGGGTCTGTACAGTGCTATAAAAAATTATGTAGACCGAACTAAAAAGGCAGGCAAAGAGCCCAACAAACTTTATCTGGACAGCCTGGGCCGGCTTAAAAAGAAGGCTGATATGGCAGAAGCCTTCATTAAAAAGTACAAATTGCAGAATGAGAAAGAGATCTATGACGCTGCCATCCGCTTTGTTCTTAACGATGCCAATGTGGATTCTGTGGTCTGCTCCATACGCAATTTTGACCAGATCGATCGGTATGTCTCCTTATCCGGTACGAATCTCTCCATTTATGATAAACAAAAACTGTCTGCTTTTAAAGAGGGTTGCGCCCAACTCTATTGCCGTCACGCTTGCGGTGAATGTGAGAGTGATTGCCCCAAGGGAGTGCCTGTCAATACAATTATGCGATATTATCACTACATGGCGGCCCAGGGCAGGGAGGAACATGCTCTAAAAAAATACCTGCACCTGGACAGAACCAAGCCAGATCAGTGCATGAATTGTGAGGGATTTTGCGAACAGTCATGTTCCTACGGCGTACCCATTCAGGCCATGCTGATCATGGCCCACGAAAGCCTCACTTTAGTATAACTGATTCTCTGCAGTAGCGATTTATTGGAGCTGAAATTCAGCGCTTGTTTTCTTTGATTTCCACTTTCCAGCGCTTTTTCTCTTTTGGCGGATAAATTTGTTTTTTAGCAGTCATATCAGTCAGGATAGGCGTCCAGCCATCCTGCCAGTGCTTTTCTGTTAACAGGTATTCATGACCGGCTTTGGCTGTAAAAGAAGGAAAAAACATTCCATGGTGGGATAACGTAATAGATTTATCCATTTGCACAGAGGAGGTTATTATGAGGAGACAAAGAATTTTAGGAATTGCCGCTTTATTGGTGGTTATAGCAGGCATCGGTATGGTGGTGGAAGCAGTAGAAGCAATCGAAATGAAATATACTCCGGAACAGAAATTCCTGTTCGACACCATAAAGAACCGCCGTTCGGTTCGTGCTTTTAAGCCCACACCCGTACCCAGGGAGCATATCCTGCAGATTTTAGATATGGCCCGCATGGCACCAACATCCGGCAACCAGCAGCCCTGGAAATTCCTGGTTGTTCAGGATAAGAGTAAAATTGAAGCGATGAGAAAAGCCTGTGTAAACAGGAGCCTTGCCAGGTTAAAAATGAATGTCAGCCTGTCTGCGGATGATGTCAAAAAAAGAACGGAAAGGATTGAAAATTATTTTAAAAAATGTTTTTCTGCCCCGGCATATATTGTTGTGCTGGTGGATATGCAATCCAAGTACCCCACTTACAACCGTCATGATGGCCCTCTGGCTGCCGGTTACCTGATGCTTGCTGCCCGGGCCCTGGGCTATGGCACGGTGTTTTATACCGATTCCATTCCCAGCGCTGTAAGCAAAGAAGTGCTGACTATCCCTGACCGCTATGAAAGAATTTGCATCACCCCTCTGGGCGTACCTGAAACCTGGCCCAAGGGACCGGAAAAAAAAGAATTAAAGGACTTTATCGTTTTCGAAAAATTCTAAATCATAATTACACTTGGGTTTGAACTGATTGTGAATTTTGTTTAAAATCAAGCCATGCCCGCAATTCGTCTCGATATCAGGTTTAAAACTTTGCTAATCCGTTGGCCTCTTTTTTTACTCATTTGTTTGTTCCTGCCAGCGTGGGCAGAAGACGAAATCCCAGTCCTCAATGGATTCTCCTCTCCCATAATAGGGGAGCACTTTTATTACCATTCCCCCCATCCTTCGGCAGACACCTCCCTGTTGGTTCGGTCATTGTCCGCTGACAAATATATAGAATGGCAAACGGAAAAAATCCCGAAGAGATACAAAAAAAAAGAGGTGGTGTTTGCCTGGATGTTTGGTATTGATGTGAATAGAGACTCACACGCCTTTAGCTTGTATATAAACGGTCGCAAAATTCTTGTCTTTTCCAATCCTCTCAATAACCGTCGAAAAGATTGGGAAATCACAGGAAGGTTTGGCGTCAGCCTCAATTTTAGAGCCACCATGATAGATAAATATGATGATCTAATGGGCTACGCATTTTTAAACCTTCCGGTTCACTTGTATGATAAAGGGAAGCCCATACACATCAGGATTCAGGGAGAGACCGCCAATAGCAGATCCTGGTATATGACGTTTAAATATCCTGTTTCTCAAGGTGTTGCCTTGACTGCGGAACCGGCAATCATCAGAAGTGGAGGTAAACGGTATCAACTGATCCGCGCAGATATCCTTTATTTAAAGGATAAAGGCAGCGCACAGATAAGGGCCGGAAACCAAAAGCAGGAACTCCCTCTGGAGTTGGGTTTAAATAGACGATTTTTTGAGGTTGAAGCAGTTAAGGATAAAGCCATTCTGGATGTGAAGATGTCCATCAATGGCAAAATCGAAAAGCAAGAAGCAATGGATTTGCTACCGGTCAAGCCCATGACCCTCTACCTGTTACACCACTCCCATGTTGATGTTGGTTATACCCATGATCAAAACGAAGTGGAAAAGATTCAATGGCAAAATCTGAATCAGGCTGTGGCATTGGCGGAAAAAACACGTCATTATCCCTTAGGTTCGCGTTTTAAGTGGAACACCGAGGTGATGTGGGCGGTTGACAGCTATTTGAAGCATGGAGACAAGCAGGGCAAAGCTCGTTTGATCAAGGCCGTCAAAGAGGGATCCATTGAATTGGGTGCTTTGTATGCCAATTTGATGACTGGGTTATGCAGACCTGAAGAGTTGCTACGTATCACCGAGCGGGCGCGAGAATTTTCCAGACGTTATTCACTACCTCTTGAAAGTGCTATGATAACAGACATACCGGGAATGACTGGGGGAATGGTTCAAGTTTTGGCCAAATCAGGTATTAAATATTTATCAATGGGAGTCAACAGGGGTCATCGTATCGGGGATATTATTGATGTGTGGGGGGATAAACCTTTTTATTGGATCTCCCCTTCGGGCAGGGAGAAAATTTTATGTTGGATACCGCAGAAGGGATATTCCCATTTTCATACAGGCCTGGGCGCCGGCAGAATTGAAAAAAAATTCACCCCTGATATTTTATTGGCCTATATCGAAGAATTACAGGAAAAAGAATACCCATACAATATCGCTGCCCTCCACTACAATATAGGCTCTGACAATGGCCCACCTGATCCGGACCTGGCGGATCTGGTAAAAGAATGGAACTCCAGATATGAAACTCCGGTTATCAAAATTGCCACTGTGTCAGAATTGTTCAGGGAATTTGAAGAGAGGTATGGAAACACTCTGCCTCAACTGCACGGAGATTTTACTTCCCATTGGGAAGATGGCGCCGGGTCAACCGCCAAGGAAACCGCTATGAACCGGCGTAGTGCTGACAAGCTGGTTCAAGCCAGTATATTGAAAATCCTGCTACGCTCAAACCAGGATTTATCAGATCTATTTAAAATGGCATGGCAGCAGGTATTAATGTTTTCTGAACATACGTGGGGCGCATGGAACAGTATAAGTGATCCACAAAATCCGTTTGTCAAGAATCAATGGAGAATAAAACAAAAATTTGCCACAAGTGCCAACACCATGGCCGATGAACTCCTGAGGGGGTCTGGATTGTCTTCATCCGGGAAAACCCGCCCTGCCATGTTAACGGTAATAAATACTCTCTCCTGGCTCAGAACCGATCTGGTTTATTTGAGCAAAGAGGAGAGTCGAAGCATTGGCAGTATTCTGGATGATAAGCGCAGAATTGTACCAAGCCAGCGCTTATCTTCAGGGCAATTTGTTTTTATAGCCCCCAATGTCCCGGCTCTGGGTACAAAGAGTTTTTATCTTTCTCGCAAAAAATTTCAAACTTCAGGAAAAATTTTAATTAAGAATTCAAAAATAAACAATGGCTGTCTGGAAGTCCAACTGAATGGCCAAACCGGCGCTATTACTCATCTTAAAGATTTAATAAAATCTCGAAATTACGTGAATACCACAGACCATTATGGATTGAATCAATATCTTTATGTAAAGGGTAGAAAACCTGACAATCCGCAACCTGTTACCAATGTCAGGATAAGGATTAAAGAGAGGGGACCGGTTGTGGCTTCTTATTTGGTGACGGGTGAAGCTCAAGGGTGCAAAAATTGGCAGACGGAAGTTGTTTTGGTGGCTGACCGCCCGCGCGTGGATATGATCCACCGCCTAGACAAAGAGGAGGTTTTAAGCCCTGAAGGTGTGCATGTGGCATTTCCATTTTCCATACCCCACGGTCAGATTCATATCAGTACGGCCTGGGGTTATTACCGGCCCGGGTTGGATCAATTGCCGGGATCCTGCAAGAATTTTTTTACTCAGCAACGCTGGGTGGATATTTCTAATAATGAATGCGGTGTTACCTGGGTCGGCATTGATGCTCCTTTGGTGGAAATAGGACGCATTACCACTGATCCAATTGAGTATGGCTGGATTAAAAAGCCAGAATCCGCCACTGCCATATTCTCCTATATCATGAATAATTATTGGGAAACCAATTTTAAGGCCTCACAACCCGGGAAAGTGGAGTTTGTGTATTCAATCCGCCCCCATGATT
>CBFDCH010000063.1:0-8503 GCA_965603235.1 uncultured bacterium
TTTATTAAATGGCAATAAAACGTTAATAATCGTTAACTTTTGGCGCCTGTCCCCAGTTTAATTTTAGTTTAGGCCTCTGGCTGCTGGCGTTTGAGAATTGCGGACACGTATTGTTGATCAAGATGGTACCAGGATCCGGTCAAGGCATCTACTACTACCGGAACCAGACCGCAAATGACATCCAGGACAATCCAGCCTGCTCCAATTCTACTGTGCACCCGCCTGACAACCGGCTTAAAACCATCCTTCTGGAATTCAATGTTGTAATGTTTGTCACCTTTCAGGCGGATTTTTAAGGGGGTTCGTCCCACGTACTCTCCATTTATGAAAACCTTTGCATTTTCCGGATCGGAATTGACTGCTAATGGATTGGAGCTTCCCTTAAATATTGTGGCACAACCACCTAAAGTAAATACAAGAGTTATCAAAATTAGTATGGCAATGTGTTTTTTCATAATCAACCTCCTAGGTTCTGAAACTTATTTTTTAACTAGCAATATGATTGCCATAGTTATTTAACACTTTTGTTATGAAAATGTGACACTTTAAATTTATTTTTTTCCCTCTCAATCACCCAGTAAGTGCTTCTTTTGCTTTGGATGCGTTAAAAAAATAGATTTTCATGATCTGAAACAATAGTCAGGGGAAAGTTTTGTCGCCTGTCCCCAATTTACGATTTACCATTCAAATGGTTAAATTTCCTTTTTTTTAAAGTGGTGGAAGGATAATTTAATCGAAGCGATTGAGACGATAGTGATAAATAAAATTGTCAGACATAAGGCGAGTGGCTGATTTAAAATATCAATCCCCCTAATGAGTAAAGCGAAAGGGCCTGCAAGGCTGCCCAATTGCATGTTGCCCTGACTGATAAATATGATAATTGCCGGGTAGACCCACAACGATAAGAATATAACAGTCAGCAGGTATAAGAAAAATAAAACTTTTTTATGATGCTCCAATCCGGAAAGGAAGGGCATTAAACTTTCAAGAAATAGAATCATGGCCATGATAAAAAAAACGTACACTGCCTCACCCATGCTCAGCATCCGGTTATCCAGAATGTTGGCCGGCAGAATCAGGTTGAAAATCCAATTGCTGACATAGGTAAACGTAAGGGCAAAAATAGTATATATCAGGGTTAAAATATTATTGCTGTACAGCAGGGTTTTTCGTGTTAACGGCAGGCTGAAATAGATGTCATCCGCATGGTTTTTCTTACCCACACCCTCAACCATAGAACTGAAGGAACCGATCAGAACGAATGTCACGATTACATTTGCAGCTGCTGACCAACCCAGTGTTGGAATTTTCATCATGGCCAGGTATACAGCATAAAAGGGTAAAAATAAGAATGATTTACTATATAGGGCGATTTTAAAGTTCTTTTGAATTAGATTCCACATCTTAATCCTCCAGGATCATAGATTGGGTTTGGTAATTTTTACTTGTTTTAATCATGATCCTCTCCGTTTAGAAAAAACATAATCTCCTCCAGTGTTGTCTTTTCAACCAACACTCCGTTGGGTAAGTTGTTTTTGATGGTATCCACGTCAGTAATGAGGGCTTCCAGTCCGAATTCTTTTCGACAGATACCCTTGACCTCTATTTCTGGAGAGATAATATAATTTTTATCAGCCTTTAATATTCCCCAGTGGTTTAGAATATTGTCGGTTCTATCGGAAAAGATGAGTTCCCCTTCATCAATGAGGGTGACATAGTCTGCAATTTTTTCCAGGTCAGATGTGATATGGGTTGAATACAACACCCCTTTTTTTTCATCCTGGATGATCTCAGACAATTCATTCAGGAAGTTGCGCCGAAAAACCGGATCTAAACCGGAAGTGGGTTCATCCAGGATAATCAGGTCAGCATGGTGAGATAAGGCAAAGGTTATGGCAAATTTCATTTTCATCCCCTTGGACAATTCTTTGAATTGTTTGTATAACGGCAGTTTAAATTTTTGGCTGTATTGCTCAAATATAGATTGATCCCAGGAAGTGTAGAAGGGGGCCAGAATGGAGATGGTTTGCCATAGTTTTAAGTTTTCGTAAAAAGCAGGAATTTCATAGACAAAACCGATTCTCTGTTTGATCTCATCTTCGTATTGTTGATGGTCTTTGCCGAATATCCGGATATTGCCGTCATTCTTCATAATCAGGTTCATGATCAATTTGATGATGGTTGTTTTGCCGGCGCCGTTGGGACCGATCAGGCCCATAATATACCCATAGGGCAGGGTCAGAGAAATATCCTTCAATGCAAATCCAGGGTAACTTTTACTTAAAGAATTAATTTCTAAGATTTTTTCCATGCGGCCTCCGAATTCTGTATAGTTGAGCCAGCCGTTTTTTCAGGGAGCTGGAGTTGTTTGTGCTGCGCATTATCTTTTATGAAAATGAGGATAAACAGCAACAATAAGTAAAAAATGATTCTTTTTGACATTATTCATCTCCTTCATACAGCAACAGAAGCATCTCTTGCAGCTCTTTGGTGGTGATTCCGATCATTCTGGCCTCAACCACCACTTCACTCAGTTTACTTTCAATAATTCTCATCCGCTTCTCCCGTAAAAACTCTTTGTTCTGAGCTGCCACGAAACACCCTTTGCCGCCGACTGTATCAATGAATCCTTCCTTTTCAAGCTCCTCGTAAGCACGTTTACTGGTAATCACACTTATCTGCAATTCCTTGGCCATCTTGCGAATAGAAGGCAGCGCATCTCCCTGCTGTAGTTCCCCGTTGATTATCTGGTTTTTGACCTGTTTTTCTATTTGCTCATAAATGGGGTCTGCTGAAGAATTGGAAATAATTATCTTCATGACACCTCCTTGGGTGTTCATACTGTATATATTGCATATATACAATATATACTTGGTTGTTTGTTTTGTCAACAAAAAAAAATTATAATTTTTTTAAAAACTCCTCCAGCCGCTTTACTCTTGACAAAGAGACGATAATTATCTATGATGAATAACTATTATTCTTGGAGGATGACAATGAAAAATGTGTCCAGTGAAAACTTAAGAAATATTGCATTTGTGGGTCACGGGCAGTCGGGAAAAACCAGTATAGTCTCAGCCATACTTTACAATACTAAAATGGTCAATCGTCTGGGCAGAGTGGATCAAGGGAATACGGTCACCGACTATGACGAAGAGGAGATCGAAAAACAGATATCCATCCAGGCAGCCCTGGCCTATGTACTTAAGGATAATTATAAAATTAATATAATTGATACCCCCGGGTATTCTAATTTTATCTGGGAAGCCAGAGTGGCTCTCCGGGCTACAGAATCGGGAGTGATCGTGGTCAACGGAGTTGAAGGGATTGAAGTACAGACGGAAAAAGTATTTGATTCTATGTCTGATCTGAATAAACCGGTTGTTTTTGTTATAAATAAATTAAAGAAGGAATTGGCCGACTTTACTCAAAGTTACACCTCTATTGTTGAGTCGTTTGGCAAAAATGCCATTTGTATGCAATACCCGTTGGGCAAGGGAGAAGAATTTAAGGGAGTGATCGATTTAATTACCATGAAGGCCTTTCAATTTGGCGGTGACGAAAAGGGTGAATTTAAGGAAGTTGATATTCCAGGAGATATTCAGGATGAGATCCAGGCCAAACGGGAAGCTTTAATTGAAAAAATTGCTGAAAATGATGAAGCCCTGATGGAAACCTATTTTGAAAATGGTGATTTAAATCCTGAGGAGATTGCCAGCGGTTTAAAAAAGGGCATACTGAGCAGAGATATTTACCCGGTACTGCTGACGGATGCCTTTGCCAACATAGGGGTGCAGCAATTGGTGGATTTTGTGATCAGCTACCTCCCATCAGCTTTGGATGTAGGTGAAGTTGACGCTGTTGAGGGCAAGGTTAAAATGAGTCCAAGCGAGCCCTTTTCAGCCCTGGTATTTAAAACCATTTCTGATCCGTATGCTGGAAAAATCTCTATCATAAAAGTATTTTCCGGTGTATTTCGACCAGATTCAACCTATTTTAATATTATCAAGTCCTGTGACGAGCGGGTCGGCGGACTCTTCTTCCTGCAGGGTAAAAACCAGGATTCATCCGGTGAAGTGGTCACCGGGGATATTGTTGCCACCGCCAAATTGAAGGAGACTCAGACCGGTGACACCCTGACCGTAAAGGGCCAGAAAATAGAGTACCCGCCGATTAAATTTCCTATACCTTCCATCTCTTTTGCCATTGAACCCAAAACAAGGGCTGATGAAAATAAAATCTCAGTTGCTTTTCATAAAATAATTGATGAAGATCCAACGGTTAAAACCAGGCGGGATGAGCAAACCAAGGAGTTGATCATCTCAGGCAACGGCCAACTTCACGTTGAACTGGTTGTTAACAAATTGAAAAAGAAATATGGCGTTGAAGTAACCATGAAACCACCCAAGGTCCCATATTTTGAAACCATACGTGGGAGTGCAGATGTTGAGGTTAAATACAAAAAACAGAGTGGGGGACGGGGACAGTATGGGCACGTACTGATTAAAATGGATCCTTTGCCCCGTGGTGAGGATTTTATTTTTGAAGAGACCATTTTCGGTGGCTCCATCCCCAGAAATTATATCCCTGCAGTTGAGAAGGGTATCCGCGAAGCCAAACAATCGGGTATCCTGGCCGGATATCAGGTGGTTGATTTCAAAGTTAATCTCTATGACGGCAGCTACCATGATGTGGATTCATCGGATATGGCATTTAAAATTGCCGCCTCAAAGGCTTTCAAACAAGCCATGAAAAAGGCCAAATCGACCCTTCTGGAACCTATTATGAACGTTGAAGTTGTCATGCCTGAAGAGTTCATGGGCGATATCAACGGTAATTTGAGCGGCCGCCGCGGCCGGATCCAGGGTATGGAAGCCAAAGGCAAAAATCATGTGGTCAAAGCCCAAGTTCCCATGGTTGAGATGCTTGATTTTGAACCCACCCTCACCTCCATAACCGGAGGGCGCGGTTCTTATTTTATGGAATTATCCCATTATGAAGAGGTACCGGCTCAGCTGCAAAAGAAAATTATTGCCGAAGCAGTAAAAGAGGGCCGGGTAAGGGAAGAAGAGGAATAATATATCGGACAATCACCCCCGAGGGTGAGATGCAGCATAACAAACCTCTGCTGATAAAAGATCTTGGCAATCAGATCTACTCCATTGATACACTCTATCTGGATAGAGAGGATTTTGCCGCCTGTTATCTAGTGGCCAGCAAAAATGAGATCGCTGTGGTGGAAACCAACACCAATTATGCGGTACCCCTCCTTTTGCAGGCACTAGAGGAGAAAGGGTGGCATAAAGACCAGGTTAAATACGTTATTGTGACCCATATCCATCTCGACCATGCCGGCGGTGCTGGCAAACTTATGGAAGAACTACCCCGGGCCACCCTGGTGGTGCACCCCAGCGGCAAAAAACATCTGGTCAATCCACAAAAACTGGTTGCCAGTGCCAAATTGGTTTATGGTGAAGAGAAATTTAATGCTTTGTATGGTGAAATTGTACCCATTCCTGAAGAGCGGGTATTGGCCAGTGAGGAGGAGATGGTTCTTGACCTGGGCAGCCGTAAATTTCACCTGTTTAATACACCGGGTCATGCCTTTCATCACCATGCCATTTTTGATGACCAATCGGATTCGTTATTCAGCGGTGATGCCTTTGGCATTGGTTATCCCAGATTCTGCCAGGCAGACGATCGGTTGGTCTTTTCCTCTACTTCTCCCACCCAGTTTGATCCAGAACTCACCCTTTCTTCTATTGAACGTATCGTTGCTTTTAAGCCTGCTCAAATTTTCTTAACCCATTTTGGGGTGCTTAAAAATATTGACGGATCCAGCCAGCAGCTAACCGGGTGGTTGGATTATGCGGTTGAAGTGGCAGAACAACGGTATATGGCAGGCTATAGGGGGGAGGAATTGGTTAAGTATCTGGAAACGGACTTATGGAAGCATTATGAAAAGTTGTCACACTCCTTTTTTAAAAGGGGTTTGTCAGAGGATGAGCGGGCTTTTTTGTTGCTGGATGCTGATATCAATGCCCAGGGACTGGCCCATTATATTAACAAAAAACAATCATGACAATAACAGAATCCTCGATCTTATTTGCCAGGGAAATTACCAAGAGCTTTGCCCAGCCGGATAATTCAACCCTGATGGTGTTGCAGCACCTTTTTCTTGAGGTTAACAAGGGGACCATTGTGGCCATTACCGGGGCCTCTGGTTCCGGTAAAAGTACCTTGCTGCATCTGGTGGGGAACCTCGATACTCCTGATCAGGGAGAGGTTCTGTTTAATGGAGAAAATATATTTGAGTTTAGTGAACAGAGAAAATCCGCTTACCGCAATCAGCAGGTTGGCTTTCTATACCAATTCCATTACCTGATGCCAGAGCTTAATGTGCTGGAAAACGTCGCATTTCCCTTCCTGATAAAGAATTTTAACAAAATTGAGGCGTTTGCCAGGGCCGAAGTTTTGTTGACTGAAATCGGCCTGAAAGATAAATGCCTGAATATGTCATACCAACTTTCCGGAGGTGAACGTCAACGTGTGGCTATTGCCCGCAGCCTGGTCAATTCACCGGAACTGCTGCTGGCTGATGAGCCCACAGGTAATCTTGATTGGAAAACCGGTGAGCGGGTGTTCGATTTGTTCAAAAAAATGATCTGCGAACGGCAGCTAACAGCCATTGTGGCCACCCACAATGAACATCTGGCCGGTTTAGTGGATGTATGTTATCACCTCCAGGCCGGCAATCTGGAATGATTATGCAGCGCCATTGCTGGTATTGAGATATCTCCATCCGTGGAAAAGAACAATCAATAAATTTTTTATTAATATTTCCAAAAAAAAAAAAAAATTTTTTTTGACAATTTTTGTTACAATAGGTATTATTACAAAAAAGGAGTAAAAATGAAAAAAATTATCCCTTTACTTACTGTGTTTATTTTGGTTTTTGCATGTTTTAGCAGCAACTTATCGGCTCAGAAAAAAGTTGATTTTTCAATAAACATTGGCACCATCCTGCACCACAAGCTCTCTTTTACCCCATTTTATTGGACCACCAGCGCCAACCTTGATCTCTATTTGAACGAAGATATTACCTTAAGCCCTGAAGTGCAGTGGATAATGGGAGATTTAGACTTTAAAAAGACCTATCTGGCTCCAGCACTAATCTTGAACTATAATTTTGATGACATACAATTCGGTCACTTTTACACCATGTTTTTCGGCGGCGGGGTAGTAAAAATGATCCCCCTCGATAAAAACGCTGAATATGACAACAAGCTCTCCTCTGACTGGGCTCTAAAACTGAATGTGGGATTTAAAGGGGATACCAGCCGCCTGGTCATCTATTATATCACTCCGTTTGAAGACTTTGGCAATGGATATTTCGGCATCTCCCTGGGATTTTTCTTCTAAAGCTACCACAAATGGCCTGCTGATGCCTGACTAAAACAATTAAATTCTTATCAATTTTATATTCCTCGCTACCCAAAAGCGCAATTCCTCTTTGATTTGTGAAGCTGAGTGAAATTTACCCGCCTATCTCATGTCTAGGAATTCCGCCAACACAGCCGCGAATGGGTTTTAAGTAAGGCTGAATTTTTGGTCAATAAATCTGGGATACTGGGGACCTTCTTGGTATGCATATTCTCTTCCTCCTTAGAATAAATCTTGATCTAACGGCATTCTTTCATAATCCAAAAAAAAAACTCAAGGTATTCAATGTACATAAAATTTTTTTACATAAGTGAAACATAACTGTATTAAAATTGACAAATCAGCACTTTCCATTTATCCTATATATAACTCATGACACAGGAGCCGACTATCAATGAAATGTCCCAGATGCAGCCATCTTTGTGAAGCGGACAGCAGTTTTTGTGGCAAGTGCGGATCTTCCCTGCTCAATCCTGAGGAAACCCCCACCCAAGATCTCCTGAACAACCAGGATGAACAAATCCTAACCTTTACGCCTGGAGATTCTTTTGGCCAGCGCTACCGTATCCTGGAAGAGTTGGGCAAAGGGGGCATGGGTCGGGTGTACAAGGCTGAGGACAAGGAACTGGGCATTGAAGTGGCCCTGAAAATAATCCACCCTGAATTTCTGTCTAATGTGCGCATGATCTCCCGTTTTAAAAAAGAGATCTTACTGGCCCGGGAAATCACCCATGAACATGTGGTGCGTATCTACGATTTTGGCGAGATTTGTGGTGTGAAATTTATCACCATGCAATACATTAAGGGACAAAACCTGAAGGAGTTGATCCGCAAAGCCGGCCAATTGTCAGTACAGGAGACGATGCGCATTTTTCAGCAGATATGCACGGGATTGATCTCTGCCCATAAAAAGGGGATTATACACCGCGATTTGAAACCGCAGAATGTGATGATAGACAGCCAGGGAAAGGTGTTTTTGACCGATTTCGGCCTGGCCAAATCCATTGAAGGCGAGGAGTTGAGTGTTTCCGGTACTGTGATCGGCACACCGGAGTATATC
>CBFDCH010000064.1:0-8421 GCA_965603235.1 uncultured bacterium
TTTAAGGAATAACTATTATTCTTTTTATCCGTATGGTATACATTATTAATTATTTAAAAAATTGAGGAGGAGATTTTATGAAAAGAACAAAAGCATGTCTTTTTATATTATTGTTTGTTGCCCTGATCGTTCAGGCAGCTGATTTTGACTTCAGTAATATTAAAAAGAATATCAGTGAATTTACCTTAAAGAATGGTTTGAAATTTATTTTATTCGAGGATCATTCAGTCCCCATAGCCACCTTTATCACTTACGCCAATGTGGGCGGCAGTGATGAAAAGATCGGCATATACGGCATATCCCATTTCCTGGAGCATATGGCGTTTAAGGGGACCTCAACCGTTGGCACCAAGAATGTGAAAGCGGAGAAAAAGATTTTTCAGCAGATGGATGCCCTGTTTGAAGATATTCGCAGGGAACAGAACAGCATCTCACCCAACCAGGTAAAACTTACGGAGATGAATAAAAAGTTAACCGCACTCAGTGATGAGGCCAGAAAGCATGTGGTTCCCAATGAATATGATACCATTCTGAAACAACACGGTTGTGTGGGTATGAATGCAGGTACCGGCGCTGATGCCACCATGTATTTTTTCAGCCTCCCTTCCAACAAACTGGAACTCTGGGCCCACCTGGAGTCGGCCAGGTTTACTGATCCGGTATTCAGAGAATATTACCGGGAGCGAAATGTAATCGCGGAAGAAAGACGGATGTATATGAACATGCCGGTAAGAAAGATGATTGAAGAATTGCCCGCCCTGGCTTTTAAAGATCATCCCTATCGTGTCAGTGTTTTAGGTCCCATGAGCAATATCCAGAATATCACCAGAAGTGATATGAAACGGTATTTCCGGGAAAACTATTCGGCCAAAAACCTGGTCATCGGCATTGCCGGGGATATATATCCCAAAGAATTAAAGAAGATGGCACAAAAGTACTTCTCCCGTCTCAGGCCCGGGAATAAGAATGACCGTCTTTTTACCAAGGAGCCGCCCCAGATAGGGGAAAAGCGGATGAAAATTTTTGAGGATACTCAACCATGGCTGGCCATAGGATTCCATATTCCCTCGCAATTGCATAAAGATTTTAACAAATTCAGTGTGCTCAATAATATTATTACCAGCGGCAGGAGCTCAAGACTGCAGAAAAAGCTGGTGACCGATAAGAAAAGCGCCCTGGCGCTCATATCCTTTGCAGGATTCCCCGGCAACAAATATTCCTCCCTCTTCCTGGCCCTGGCACTGCCCAACAGCGGCCACACCACGGATGAACTGGAAAAGGAAATTTTTGCGGAACTGGAGAAATTAAAAACCGAACCGGTCACCCAGGAAGAGCTTACTTCAGCCAAAACCAGGATGAAGGTGCAAGTGATCAGGGGGATGAATTCCAGGATGGGATTGATCATGCAGCTACTGAGCTCAGAAGTGTTACAGGGTTCCTGGCAAAAGGTATTCGAAGAGTTGGCTGAGATCGAAAAGGTGGCGGCAGCGGATATCCAGGAACTGGCTAAAAAGTATTTTACTGAGGAAAATCGCACCGTGATTCGTATGGAAAAGAAGAAGGAGGTGAAAAAATGAAAAGGCTCTCTGTTGTATTATTCATACTAATATTTACCCTTGTCGGGTTGAACCTGGAGGCTCAGAAGCGCAAAGTTGATAAGATAAAATATCCCCAATTGAGAAAATTTAACCTGCCCACTGTGGAGAAGGCCCAAACGGATAATGGGGTCAAATTAAGGCTGATCCAGGATACCAAACTACCCATTGTATCCCTCTATGCATTGTTTAAAGGGGGAGACGCCCATGAGGTGGTCAATGAGAATCTTGGAATATCCAGTATGTGCTCCCGTCTGATGCGCATCGGAGGTACTAAAAATTACAAACCCGCAGCTCTGGATAAACTGCTGGATGCGCAGGGAATCAGCCTCTCAGTCAGCAGCTCCAATGACTATTTTCAGGTATACCTCTCCTGTCTGAAGGAGAAGTTTCCCCAGGCCATTGAGATCCTGGCTGAAGTGCTAAAGGGGCCTCTCTTTGATAAGGAAAAACTTTCAGAGATTCTGACCCAATCCCGCAGCGGCATCTCCCGCCGCAATGATCAACCCAGCGGTATCAACTCCCGAGAATTTGCTAAACTGATTTACGGACCCAATACAACCCATGGCGCGGTAATGGAATACGAGGATCTGGACCGGGTTACCATCCCCAAAATCAGGGAGACCTATAAAAAGTATTTTGCTCCCGGAAATATGCTGACCGGTGTTATCGGCCCGATGAGCATGGCGGAGATCAAGGATGCTTTTAAAAAGCACCTGGGCACCTGGCAGAACACAGTCTCAATGGTGAACCCGCCCGCTGTGAAGGAGATCAAGCATCCCTACAAGGTGGCCTTCATCCAGAAGGGTAATATCGATCAGAGTTATCTCTCCATTGGCCATCTGGGAATCAAGGGCAACCTCAGCGCTGCGGAAAAGGCCAAAATCCAGATGTTTAACAATATATTCGGCGGTGGATTCAGCTCCAGGCTGATGAGCAGGGTGCGGGTAAAAATGGGATTGACCTATGGCATTGGCGGAGGCATTTCTCTGCCATATCTGCATAAAGGGTTGGTTCGCATCTCCACCTTTACCAAATCAAAAAGCACCCTCAAAGCCATTGAAGCCATCCTGGATGAAATTGAGAAAATCAGGAAGGAGAAAGTGAGTCCGAAAGAGCTGAAAGATGCCCAGGATTATTTTAAGAACTCATTTGTATTTAAGTATTCAACCCCGGCCCAGATATTGCTGAGAAGTTTAACCAGTGAGTTTTACGGCATTAAACCGGGATTTGATGATGAACTGCTTGCCCATATTGGCAAAGTTACGGCAGAGGATGTTCAGGAAGTGGCCAACAAATACCTCCATCCGGACAAGATGATGATCCAGGTAGTGGGGGATAAAGCCAAAATCAAAGAGGACCTGGGAAAATTGGGCAAGGTGAAAAATATTGATATATCCATACCTCAGCCAAAAATAAAGGAGAAGATCCCCTCGGCCACCAAGGAGAGCTTAGCCAAGGGATTAAAGTTGATCCGGAGCAGTATAATAAAGAACTACCGGAATTATAAAAATATTCGCAGCCTGGAAATGCAGTATCAAATGAAAATGAATACTCCCCGGGGCGAGATGGCAATGGATATTAAATCCATCACAGTATATCCGGATAAATCATTTTCTGAAATCAGCGTGATGGGCATGAAGATGACCCGGGTCGTTAATGGACTTAAAGGATTCATGGACCAGATGGGACAAAAGAGAAATATACCTGCCGATCAGATTAAGGAGGGAAGATTCAGCCGGACATATGATCTTGTCAATAAAACCAGTCAACACAGTTTTCAATACCTGAAGGAAACGGAAATTGACAAACAGGCCTATCATGTGATTTACCTGACCAGTAAGGACATGAAAGGTAAGTGGGCAAAATTGTATGTCAACAAAAAAACCCTATTGGTGGATATTAACGAGACCATGAGCGCCCAGGGGCTGGTAAAGAGCGTGAGTTCAGATTATAAGAAGGTTAAAGGAACCCCTTTTGCCCATAGGACCATCGTTTACACTGCCGGCAAAAAGAGCCGGGATGTCACTGTAAAATCAATTAAGGTTAATCCCAAGGTGGACAAAAAAATCTTTAAAATAGACTGATTTTTAAATAGAACCAGGGATTTGCTAACAGGTGATTCCTTTACAATAGAGAATAAACGGGTTCATTGGTAATTTTTAGCGGATTCGGTTAAAATTTGTTTGGCGAGTTTTTTTAATTTTATTTTTATGGGATTAAAATGAGCGATCAAAAAACAGACGACAGGCCGAATGGCGAGGCTGGTAAACCGGGTAATCGTGTTCCTATCGAAAGCAAGATTCATCTGCTAATCATGGCATTACTGAGTATTGGTTTTATCGGTTTTTTTGCCCTGCAGAGGCAGTGGATGGGGCTTATTTTTGCCCACACTGCTGCCCTGGGCATTATGGGATTTTACGGCAGCTGGGCCGGAGCTCTGGCTAAAAAGAAAGGTTACGATTTCTGGAAGGTTTTTAGTATAGGCTTTTTTCTCCCCATCATTCTCGGAGTTATCTCTGCCTTTTTGTTTGGCCCGGCAGGAGAGAAAGACCTGCTTATCACCTGCGGAGGCTGGGTGGCTCTGGGCTCTGGCCTGGGAGTTGTGATCTTTTTTTTCTTTGTTAAAAAGAAAGGATAAACCGAATGACATTACAGCGGTGAATTTGGTTTAGAATAGGAAAAAGGGGACAGGCGCCAAAGTATTTTACGTCTTTGTTAAAAAGTTAGAAGGTTAAAAAGTTACTTAAAAGAATTCCCTGAGAACTCCTGGACCTTTTAACCATTAAGTATAGTAGGGCTTTGCCCCCTAAATAATTTTGACTGAGATATTTTAATGGGATATTATATTTATTAGTCATGAGGAGGAAGACATGGGAAAAAAGTGGTTTAAATTATTTGTCGTAGCATTATTTTGTTTGCAGATAACTTTTTTGGTTCAGGGACAGGCCCGAGCCCAGCAAATTACAAGTAGCAAAGTACTTCTAACAAAGCAATATCAACCGAAGACACCTCTGCCTGATCTAATGATTGAAAAAAATGTCAAGTGTTGGGTCTTCAAAAATCAGAGTGGTTTAATTTTAAGATACTCAGGAAATTACAAGAATGTGGGTACTGCTGATGCCAAAAATTATGAGTGGATTGTAGAAATTAGAAGAGGAAAAGCACCCCGCAGGCCTTCCTTAAGAAGAAGCAAAGTTCTTCAAACCATGGGCCCGAACTTTGTCCCCTCTATGCCCAAGGGTAAACGTTACAGCCTCAATTTTACGCATATACTCACCTTTCCCACCAAACCGGGGATATACAATGCCACCTATATCTTGGATTCCGGCAAAACTGTTGCTGAACTCAAAGAAAATAACAACCGCAAAATAGTGGAGTTTAAAATAGTTGAACTGAATAGAGCTGTATTAAAGGAACCGCTGCAAATCAAAAAACCCATGGAGATCGCTTTAGCGGATTTACAATTTGAAAATGATGTCAAAGTCCGGGTACGTTATCAACAAACCAGCTATTTTTTAAACTTTGACGGGCATTTCAAAAATAGCGGTGCTGTGGATGCAAATGGAGTCAGGTTGGTGGTTCATATCAGGAAAATTAAACCCACCCTCGGATTATCCAAGTTTCCCAAGCGGATTATCAAAACCATAGGACCTGTTTATTGGCCGAAAATTGCCAAGAAAACGACTGCTCTCCTGGGCTTTGGTTCCGCCATACCCCACAGTGCGGGCAAGGGAAAGTTCAGCGCAACCCTTATACTGGACCCTGATGACACAATTACAGAGCTCAGCGAGAATAATAACCAGAAAGTAGTGACTTTTGTTATTAAATAATCCAGGCTAACTCGTAATTTGTATAAATAAATAAAAAGGGGACAGGCGTATTGATAGCAAGTAGCAAATGTTATATAGCAAAGGTCATATGTTTCAAAAACCTGAGCTATTTTCTATTTGCTATGTGCTATTAAAACGGACACCCTCTCTATTTTGCCAACACCATTCCCAGGGCTTGACATTTTGAGTCTAATTGGTGAATATGAAGGTGGCTAGAATAAGTACGAAATAATTGATGGGGAAATATAGGGAGGTTCGATGGAAATCAAAGACAGACGAACAAAAAAGGATCAACGAGCTGGTAAAGATAGAAGGAAGGTTAAGGTCCAAGTAAAAGATGAAAAGCGGTTAGGTATTGATAGAAGGTCAGGCAAAGACAGACGGCAAAAAAAGGAAGACTGACAGGGAAGGATCAGTTTTAGGGAAAAAAGGGGACAGGCGCTAATTTTCCATTTTTGAAGTAAACTTGAAATAAAAATTTCAACTCGGTATCATAGTATTTTAGGTGCTTTAGCACCTTCGATTGATTGTTATCCGGTTTTAGAATAACAATGTTCTCTAACCCATGTACACCTTATTCTACCAATAGATGGGAGCCTATCATATGACAACAATTGCAGTCGACCATTTGTACAAATCCTATGCCGGCAAGACCGCGGTGAAGGATTTATCCTTTTCCGTTGATCCTGGAGAGATCCTGGGTCTTATCGGGCCCAATGGCGCTGGTAAAAGCAGTACCATAAAAATAATTTTGGATTTTATGAAACCCGATTCCGGTGAAGTGAAAATCTTCGGTCAGCAGATGAATGAGACCTGTAAAAATCAAATCGGTTACCTGCCTGAAGAGAAGGGATTGTATAAAAAATTAACCGCCATTGACCTTATCCTCTACCTTGCCTCCTTAAAAGGAATGGATAAAGCTCTGGCTGCAGAAAAAGCCGATGTATTGCTCGAGCAAACCGGTATGCTGGAAAGTAAAAAGATGAAAATCAAGACCATGAGCAAAGGTATGGCCCAGATTATCCAGTTTATCGTCACCATCATTCACGATCCAAAGTTGATCATTCTGGATGAACCTTTCTCCGGCCTGGATCCCGTAAACACAGAACTTATGAAAAACATGATCGGCAAATTAAGGGATGAAGGCAAAGCGATCATTCTGAGCACCCACCAGATGAATCAAGTCGAGGAACTCTGCGACCGGGTATTGATGATAAACCACGGGATCGAAGTCCTTTACGGTGATTTGAAGGACATTAGAGCTAAGTTCAGGAAAAATTCGATCCAGGTGGCTATTGAAGGAGAACTCGGTGACATTCCCGGGGTGATTGATAAAAAGCCCCGGAAAGGTTTAATAGAATTGGTACTGGCAGCGGACACAAAACCACAAATCATTCTCGATCGATTGCGTGATCGCGGAATCACCATTAACCGCTTTGAAATCACAACACCTTCCCTGAATGAGATATTTCTGAATATAGCCGGGGGTGACTCATGAACAAAACCTATTTGATATTCAAACACGAATTTCTGCACGCGATTAAAAAAGTCGGCTTTCTCATTATGACTTTTATTGTACCTGTACTGGTCCTCCTGGGAATCGGGATTACTAAATTGATAACTATGTCATCCACACCGGCTGAACCGGTAGAGGAGATCATCGGATATGTAGACCAGGCAGGAATGTTTGAAAATCAAAAGATACACCAGCTAATAAAGTTGGTTCCCTTTGCCTCCAAAGAGGAGGCCACCAAGGCTTTGGCCAGAAAAGAGATAACCGAGTATATTATTATCCCCTCTGATTACACATCCTCCGGGGAAATTCAACGGTATACCCTAAAAAAGGAGTTGGGTACCCCTCCTTTTAAAGTGGCCATAATTAAAGTTTTTCTTACCATAAATCTTTTGAAAGATAAAATAGCTCCTGATATCATTACCTTGATTGTTTCACCACTGAAACTGCATGTAACCCGGATCACCGAACAGGGAGATGTGGCTTTGGAACAAAACAATATCGGCAATATTATTATCCCGGGTGTTTTTTCTCTTCTCCTGAGTCTGGCCCTCATGCTAGGCGCAACTGCCTTAATTAACGGATTGGGAGAAGAAAAGGAAAGCCGCCTTATCGAAGTATTATTTTCCTCGGTTTCCATACGCCAATTACTTATAGGGAAAGTTTTTGCATTGGGTACTGCCGGGCTGCTACAGGTACTGGTATGGCTAATCTCAGCGCCCGTCTTGTTATCTCTGGCCTCATCAACTTTAGGCGGATTTATGAGCAAAGTTCAAATACCCGGCAACTTCCTGGTCCTGGGAATTATTTATTTCATTTTAGGTTATCTGTTATTTGCCGTTCTTTCTGTGGGTGTCGGCGCCATCAGTTCCGGTGCCAGGGAAGGGAGCCAATTATCCTTGTTCTATATTATGTTGGGTTTTGTACCGCTCTGGTTTGCAGGATTACTCATTTCTTTCCCCTACAGTCCCATTTGGGCCGTACTGACAATATTTCCTGTCACAGCACCCATTCAGACCATGTTGAGGCTTGGGGTATCGGATATCCCTTTATGGCAGATTTTGACCAGTATCGGGGTATTATTGCTTTCCATTATAGGGGGACTATTCCTTTCTATTAAGACTTTCAGGGTGTATATGTTAATGTATGGTAAAAGACCGAGTATCGCAGGAATCATTCAAAGTCTGAAAGACGACTGAGGCCTGCGTCTCATTTCGACAGTCAAAGTTCCGCCGCTAGTTTTTTTGAAAAGAAAGGTCAAACGCAGAACTGATCCCTTTTTGAACTCCTTTATGCTTTTATTTGTCAAAGGATTGATTATGAAGGCAAAAAAATATATTATTTAGGGAAAGATGCATGAAATTAATGATTTTATTGAGTCTTTAAGCCCTCAGCTTAGATTGGCCCTGGTAATTTTCGTATGGTTCGTACCCTGCCTCTGTTTTTTGCTGGCCCTTATTTATGGGTTCTTATTTAAACC
>CBFDCH010000065.1:0-8369 GCA_965603235.1 uncultured bacterium
TCCAGCCAAAATTAAAACGGTGCTGTTGCCCGTGGGCTCCCTGGAGCCTCACGGTGTGATCCCCAATGGAACGGATAATATCTGCCCCACAGCCATGGCCAAAGCTATTGCCAAACGGCTGAATGCCGTCATTGCCCCCACATTGAATTATGGTATTACTCCGGCTATGCAGGGCTACCCTGGAGCCATTTCAGTAAGCGCCGAAACCTACCGACCCTTTGTAACAGACTTACTGAAAGGGCTGGCAGACAATAAATTTGAAAATATAATTGTTCTTAACGGACATGGGGGAAACACTGCCATTTTAAAAGAGGTGACTGCTATTGTTGCCAACAAGCGCCGGGTCAGAATATTGATTGTGAATTGGTGGTCCCTGGCTGCTGCTGACACACTGGCGGTGTTTAAAGAGGATGGCGGTCATGCTGGTAATAATGAAACCGCCTATGTTCAAGCAGTGGTCCCCAAGCATATCCATCCTGAGCGTTACAAAAAATGGATGGCCATGGCCAATCTTCCGGCCGGAGCCTGGCATGCGGTTCCAGTGGCCGCCTCCATTGGCCTGTACAAGGAAGGGCAGGGGTATCCCACCTTTGATCCGCGGCAGGCCAGGGAGTACTTTAAACGGGTCAATGACCGGGTGGCCGCTCTAATCACCCAGGTAATTGACAGATGGGATCGTGCCAAAATTTTCAAATAGATGCCGGGAACCGGCTCTTCCCCCCGCTTCATTGCCTGTTAGACAGAAAACAATTTTCATACTATAATAATATTTAAGGGTAATAATGAAGGTAAACAATGGTATTTGCAGAGATCGGCTGGATAGCCGGGCCGATCGAATCATGTGTTGGATTCCCCTATTGCTGCTGGCAGGCCTGCTACTGCCAATTGTATTGCTCTTTATACCATTATTGTTTTATCTGCTGCCACAGAAAGCCTTCAACAACCCGCCATCTCAACCAGACAGAGTCCATTCTGCCTGGAATGTTTCCCGTTTGTTTTTACGGGGGCCTCCTTTAATCCGCTAATTGGTTTATTTCCAACTTTGTCAATTTTTTTGAGCTTAGCGGATAAGGAGGTATCATGAAAAATCGTGACAAAAACAATAAAAAAACTACTTTGAGAGTAAAATGGTTGAATTGGCGCAACCGTCTGACAGGCAAAACCATTGAGTATGATTTAAGTAAATATGGGGGGATTTTACAGCAGATCAATATGCTGGATTTCAGGCAGTATACAAATACCGCTTTGGCACAAGAATTAACGGTATTAAAGCGGAGTGTTCTGAGAGGGGAATGTTGCGATGCGATTTTGCCACAAGTTTATGCTTTGGTTAATGAGGCGGCGCAGAGGCAATTGACGATTACACCCTATTCCAACCAACTGGTTGCCGGCATAGCCCTACATCAGGGCAAAGTCGTGGAAATGCCCACTGGTGAAGGCAAGACACTGGCCGCAGTATTTCCAGCTGTCCTTAATGCCCTGTCCGGCCAGGGGGTACATGTGCTGACGGCCAATGATTATCTGGGCCAGCGTGATGCAGATTGGATGGGCCCCATTTACAATTTGCTGGGCTTTTCCGTTGGTTTTGTTCGCCAGGGCATGTCAATTATTGAAAGACAACAGGCTTACCAAAAAGATATCACCTATTTAACAGCCAAAGAAGCGGGGTTTGACTACTTACGTGATAATATCCGTTTCTCCTCCAGCGAGTTGGTCCACCGCCCCTTTCACTTTGCCATCGTGGATGAGGCTGATCTAATATTAATTGATGAGGCCCGTGTCCCCATGGTCATAGCAGGTGAATATGAGGAACAGACCATTGATTTTTATTCCATTGCCAGCCTTGTCCGCACTCTGACTGCTGAAGACCATTTTCGCAAAGATGACAATTGGCGTAATGTTTCCTTAACAGAGGAGGGGATAAATGTTTTGGAATCCCAATTACTTTGCGGTAATCTTTTTGCGGAAGAGAATATGCCGTTACTCTCTGCCATAAATCTGGCCCTTCATGCTGAGAATCTGCTGCACAGGGATATTGATTATATTGTCAGGGAGGGCCGGGTAAAATTGGTTGATGAAATCACCGGCCGGGTGGCTGATAAACGGCGCTGGCCCAACGGTATCCATCAGGCAGTGGAAGCCAAGGAAAATGTGCCACAGCAACGGGAGGGCAGGGTGATGGGATCAATCACATTGCAGCATTTTCTTTCTCTTTATCAGAAAATGGCCGGTATGACTGCTACTGCAACTCCGGCTGCAGAAGAACTCAAAACTTTTTATAAGCTTAATGTTGTTGTTGTCCCGCCTCACCTGCCCAGCCGGCGATACGATCATCAAGATCAGCTCTTTGCCGAACACTCAACCAAGTACCGCTCCATCGTTGAGGAAATTTGCCTGGTACATGGCAGCCAGCGCCCCATTCTGGTTGGTACTGCCAGTGTTAAAGAGAGCGAACATCTGGCTGGCATGCTCATGGCAAAAGGGATTGAAGCGCAGGTACTCAATGCCAAAGATGACCGCAAAGAAGCAGCCATTATTGCCAATGCCGGCAAACCCGGAGCAGTGACCATTTCCACAAATATGGCAGGCCGGGGCACAGATATTCGTTTGGGCGGGGCGGATGAACAGCAAAGGCGGCAGGTGGTGGAGTTGGGAGGCCTTTACGTAATCGGTACCAACCGGCATGAGAGCTTGCGTATCGATTTCCAGTTGAGGGGGAGGGCAGGACGTCAGGGGGATCCCGGCGCTACGCGATATTTTACCAGCCTGGAGGATTTTTTAATGCGCCGTTACGGCTTAAAAAAACTGCTGCCCGAAGGCTGGTTTCCGGCAGATCCCCAGTTGCCATTGCGTGGGAAAATGCTGCAGCGGGAAGTCGACCGGGTTCAGCGAATTGTTGAAGATCAAAATTTTCAGATCCGCCAAACACTGTGGGAGTATGCCCGGTTGGAGGAGGAGCAGCGGAAATTGGTGCAGAGACAACGGCAAGACATCCTCCTGGAAACTGATCCTCTGCATTTTTTAAAACAACATTGTGCCGCTGATGTGCAAAAATTGCTGAAAGTGGTGGGCAGGCAGCGGTTGGTTGAGGTGGAAAAAATAATTTCCTTAAGCATTATCGACCACCACTGGTCTGAGTACCTGGAATGGTTCTCCGAGGTGAAAGATGGTATCCATTTGCAGCGTTTGGGCGGTTTGTTCCCTTTGGAGGAGTTTCGTAAAAAAGTGGATCGGGAATTCTGGAAATTATTCGATCACATGGATGAAGAGATTATCCGTTTGTTTCAAGATTTACAAATCAGGAATGGCGACATTGATCTGGCTGCAACAAGCCTGCGAGGCCCTTCGTCCACCTGGACCTACCTGATCAATGATAATCCTTTCGGCTGATTTAACATGGCCATGCTGGCCCACCGTTTTGCCGGGGCAGCGGCTGCCATGGGAGTGATGTCCCTGCTCCTTTCCCCACTCATCCTGGTTGTAATTTTTGTTAAAAAAATGGTCAGCCGATTGGAAAATAGATCCAAAAGAAAGAGGGAGTAGCGGTATTCTTATAGCTCCCTTCCCTTTGCATTTCATTTTTAAAAACTATAAAATGTTAAGGTTGTTGAGTTTAGGAAAACATCGGAGCGAGGGGCTAATGAATTATAAAAGGTTTTTCTTGGTATTAGTAATGTTTGCCTTGGCATTTTGTTCGGCAAAAAAACCGGTGGCTGATCTGGTATTCAAAGGGGGAGATGTTTATACTGTGGAAGCAGATCATCCATGGGCTAAGGGTGTGGTGGTGCGGGGCAACAAAATTGTAGCTTTACTGAATAACGAGGGGGAGGCGGACCAATACATTGGTGCCAAAACCCGGGTAGTGGACCTAAAGGGAAAATTGTTGCTTCCCGGTTTTATTGATGCGCATGTTCATTTTACCAGTTTTGCCGCCCAGCAGCGTGACATTCAACTCATGGCTGTAAATGATGATGCCGGATTGATCAAAGAGTTAAAACGGGTGGTGAAAAATTTAGATTCTGGAGAATGGATCATTGGTGGCCAATGGGGAGGCAGCAGCTTATGGGCTGCAGGTAAAGGGGAAATCAGTGATGCTAAAAGTGCAATACAATGGCAACCGGAACGCCGGACCATAGATGCTCTTTCTCCAAATAACCCCTGTTTTCTCAGCAATTATCCGCAAAACCTTTATCTGGCAAATACCGCGGCTTTAAGGGCTGCGGGCCTTGAAAAGTCCTCATTAAAGGGGATGAAACTGGACAAGGTCGGTTCACCCACTGGCTTGATTTTTAAGGGATCCCCGGCCATTAATAAAATACGGGCCGTGATAAAACCCAAGTCGGAAAAACGAATAATGGATGAGTACCGCCATTGTTTAAAGCTTTTTGCCCAGATGGGGATTGTTGAAATTCATGATATGGTTCGCAGTTTCAAACAAGTAGATCGCTTGGTGGAGTTGCAGGATAAAGGCGAGCTTACCAGCAGGGTATGGGTGCGGCCCTGGCTCGACTTGAGCAAAGAGATGTTTACCAGGAAATATACCATGGGAGTACATCCCAGGAGTCGCCAACGTGATTTTTTTCTCCGTTTTGGCGGATTTAAGAGTGCCAATGACGGATTTCTGGGTTCCAGAGGGGCCATGTTGTTTGAACCCTATACCGACCGGCCCGATTATAAAGGCCACTACCAGGAATACAATAGTGATTCGGACACCTACGGCAGCCTGGTAGGCAACCCGGAGGTGTTCTACAATTACTGCAGGGATGCCGTCAAGCACGGTTTCTGCGTTGATTCCCATGCCATTGGCGACCGTGGTGTATCAGAGGTGATTGATGTACTGGAACGAATTCACCAGGATTTTCAGGCAGACATGAGTATGTTCCGGATAATCCATGCAGAAATTGTCCAGCCCAGGGAATTTGAGCGAATCAAGGCTCTGAATCTGATTGTGGAAACCAATCCCAGCCAGATCCCTGATGACATGCGCTGGATTATACACCGCCTTGGACCGGAGCGGGAAAAATTAGCCTTCCCTTTCCGAACCTATATGGATAAAAAAATCGTGATGAATTTTGGTTCGGATGTACCGGGGAATGCCGGCGCCATATTTTATTGTCATCCCAAGTATGTGCTCAACGCAGCAGTAAACCGGACCAACAATAATGGTGAACCGATTGGAGGTTGGCTGCCCCACCACAAGATAACCATGGCTGAAGCGATTCGATGTTTTACCCTGAATGGTGCTTATGGCTGCATGAGGGAGGATAAAATTCGTGGATCTTTGCGGGCCGGCAAATTGGCTGACCTGGTGGTGCTTGATCGAAATATTATAAAAAATGATCCCAATGATATATTAAATATGAAAGTCTTAATGACTGTTGTGGATGGTAAAATAGTATTTGAACGATGATTGATCGATTAATCGAAATTGTTATCCCCGATTCTCATAAAAAAGAGATGCAGGAAATTTTAGAACGGTATGGCATCTCAGAATTCTGGCAAGATAAGATCGCTGATAAATTAATTTTGTTCCGGGTATTATCGTCAATGGACACGTTGGAATCCTTCATGGATCTGATGAATAGACATTTTAACAAGGTGGATGGGTTTAAAATCATTGTTCTGCCGGTGAATGCCTCCCTGCCCAAATCCCAGGAAAAAACCTGTTCAGAGAAACCACTAAAAAACAGGAGGAGAATCAGGGAATTAAAATCCGCCAACCGTTTGAGCCGGGAGGAACTTCTCAGCCGTTGCCAGTGGGATTCTCAACTTTCCTGGATATTTATTCTGATGGTGATGATATCGGCTGTCGTGGCAGCTATCGGCTTGATGCGCAACAATGTAGCCATCGTCATTGGGGCCATGGTGATTGCACCACTGCTGGGACCTTGCGTTGGTTTGTCCTTTGCCACTACCCTGGGAAACCTGGATCTGGCCCGGGAAGCATTACGTACCCTGCTGGTGGGTATTTTAATTACACTGGGCATTTCAATTATGATTGGTATCCAATTTGCTATTGATCCTCAGATCAGTGAAATTCAATCGAGAACCGTAGTCTCTCTGGGAGATATTGTTTTGGCTCTGGCTGCGGGTGTGGCAGGCGTTCTTTCCCTGACATCCGGCCTCTCATCCTCATTGATCGGAGTGATGGTTGCCGTAGCCCTTTTGCCACCTTTGGTAAGTAGTGGTCTATTGCTGGGTTCCGGCTATGGTCCCGAGAGTTTTCAATCCATGCTCCTTTTTCTAACCAATTTAATATGTATAAATTTGGCTGGTGTGGTGACCTTCCTGGTTCAGGGGATTAGACCCAGGACCTGGTGGCAGGCCAAGAAAGCCAAAAAAGCTACTCTCAAGGCCATGGTTGTGTGGCTGGTATTGCTCGCTTTATTGGTGCTGATGATTTTATTATCATCACAAAATGTTTTTTGGTGAGTACCATTGGTGAAAAACCGAGGAGGAAAAATGAGGAAAAGTTTGATAATTCTAATAATAGCAGTTTTCACCTCGGGTGTGTACACCCTTGTTGCCGGCGAAAAATATTCTGAAATAAAAAAGTTATTGGGCCTGCAAAAAGAGGCATTGGAAAAATTACTGAAGGACGAAGGCTCCATCAAAGATGGCAAGAGTGCGGCTGCTGTGTTAAATCAATTCACCGAAGACATGAAGGCGTTGATACCCTTGATTGTTGAAGTGGCAAAAAAGTATCCTTATGTGAAGGAGATTTTTGCCGGCAATCCTCCCGAAGAATTAAAACCGCAAATGGATGAATTGAAGGAAATGGGAAAAAGAATGAAAAAGACCTTCGGCAAAATTATGCAATTTGGCCGGGATCCCGCTGTCCAGGAGGCACAGAAAGGGATGATGCAGTTACAGATAGAGATCACCCGCATATTAAACGGTCCTGAACAGGAAAAAAAAGGGTAAAATTGTGCCCGGTTGACTCTTGAAACGCTATATATAGTGTGGATTTTGTAGATTTTTTAAAAATTTAGAAAAAATATCATTTCTATACTATACTTTATAAGGACAATATTCCAATCAAATTGAGGATACAGTGAGTTTTATAAGAACAGAGCGAAAAACCAGGCGTATCAAAAGGGCCATGCTGAAAAATGTATTTGAGGAAAATCTGCGCGTGAACGACAGGGAAGTCAATAATACAAAAAGGCGAAATATTGTCCTCACAGCGGTGGTAAGCTCTGTAGCCCTGCTGGCTGGCATCACCTATTTTTTTATCAATAATTTTTCTTATTCCGGGCAGCAGTTTTTTCAATACAGGCGTCAGGGTATCTCAGGCCCTAAAAACTCGGGTCTCGAAATGAATGTCGAGATCTCTCCGGCCAGGAGCAAGAGCGGTGATATTGCCCAGTATAATACATTACTGGCCGAAGCGAAAATTCCTTTGAGCGATTTATTTGGCTTAAAAGTAAAAACCATTATTATCGATCCGGGCCATGGAGGAGAAGATCCGGGAGCCACAGGCAGGCTGGGAACCAAGGAAAAAAACATTACCCTGGATATTTCAAAAAGATTGCGGGAGAGATTGAAAAAACACAAGGGTTACCGTATCTTAATGACCCGATCCGATGATCACACCCTTTCACTCGATCAGAGGATTGAGTTTGCCAAATCACAGCGGGCCGATCTGTTTATATCCATCCATGTAAATTATATTCCCCGTAAACCCATTAATGTCATTGAAACCTATTATTTTGGCGCCAACCGTGACCGGATAGCCCTGTTGCTGGCAGAGAGGGAAAACCAGGGCAGCCAGTATACTCTCAGTGATTTTAAGGCCATTATTCAAAAAATCGGCAATACCTTGAAAACACAGGAGTCGCGTGTCTTGGCCCGTCATATCCAAAACCGCCTGTTTCGCAACATCCGTCAGCAAAATAAAGAGAGTGTGAATTATGGTATTAAAACCGCGCCCTTTGTTGTGCTGCTGGGAGTTGATGTGCCCAGTGTGCTGACTGAGGTTACCTGTCTCAGTAACACGCAGGAGGAAAAAAAGCTGGCAAATGTATCCTATAGGGGGGAAATTGCCCGCTATCTGGAAGAGGGGATTGTCGATTATTTAAATCAAAAATACTACAATAGAGAGGTTTGGTATGGAACAAAAAGAGTCACCAACCAAGAAAGATAAGTTGTTTGTGGGAATTGATCTGGGCACCTCAAGCAGTGCCATTGTTGCCAGTAACAGCAAAAAATCTATGGTCGAAAGTTATGTGGGCTGGCCCAAAGACTTTATTGCGGCCAAAGTACTCCGCAAGTCCGTCCTTTTTGGTCAGGAGGCGCTTAAAAATAGACTATCTCTTGATATTTTCCGGCCTTTGGAGCATGGGGTTATCAAGGAGGGAACGGATAAG
>CBFDCH010000066.1:0-8337 GCA_965603235.1 uncultured bacterium
CTTGATGGAAATTATTCCAGGGCAACAGCCCGTAAAGATTTGACCCCCAGCTTGGTTAATCCAATTCCTCTACACCCACATCCTCCCTGCCGTTAAGCATAAGTAGAGGTCAACTCACTTCTTAAGCCGGCAATGGGGCAGATTTTGTTTTTTGTACAAAACACCCTGAAGCTCAGCAACAATAGCCACAGCAATCTCCGTTGGTGATCCGCCGCCAATATCCAAGCCTATTGGGGAAAAGATATTGTTCCCTATTTCAATACCTGCCTCCTCCAATTTATTAAAAGCACTGGCTACTTTTTTTTGCGAACCAATCATACCAACATAAGGTAATGGTGGTTTTATTCCGGCTATTGATAATAATACTTGCTGATCGTAAATATGTTTGTGTGTCAGAATGACCACAAAGGAGTTGGCTGGAATTTCCTTTACCCCTTCCAGGCAAGAGATATTTAAAACCTTAAATGCGTTGGGAAATCTCTCTCTATCTGAAAATTCGGGCCGCTCATCAACCACGACCACCCTGAAGCCAATAGAGGATGCTAAGGGCACCAAATGGCTGGCAATATGGCCCCCGCCAAATACCCACAATTCTGCTTTCGCAAAAAAAGGCTCCAGAAAGGAGGTCACCTCACCACCACATGCCATATCCAACTCATTGACATTTAATTTAAGCAATAAGGCTTTTCCTTTTGTGCTAAGCAGGTCCCGAGACTGACGGATCAACTCGTGCTCCAGGGCCCCTCCTCCCGCTGTTCCCTCCTCGCCTTCGGCAGTAATGATCATTTTAAATCCAACTTTTGCTGGAACTGACCCGGAAGTTTCCACCACAGTCACTATAACAAAATCAGTGCCCATTGTTGTTAATGCGGCTATCCTTTCAAAAATTTTCAACCCTTACCTCCTAAATCATAAAACTCACTCATTTATCTTTGCGGAATCGGTCATCTGGCCAAAATTTTTTGTTTGAGGGTTTCAAATTCCTCAAGCGTATTAAAATCACGGAGGATGAGTTCATCATCCACTTCAACATCTCTCTTTTGCAAAGGAGATAAAACCTTGCGCAGGGTTTTATCCGGTGAGGCCTGCTGCACCAATCTCACGGTGGCAGCTGATATTAATACGGGGTGACCGGCCTGACCATTATAAATGGGGCGATAAACCCCATATCTCTCTCCGGCAAAAACCTGCACCAGTTTGTGATAAATTTCAGAGCCGGAACCGGGTATGTCCACTGGATGGATTAATGCCGGACCGGTGCAAGCATTTAATCCGGCCTGAACCGACGAAAACATGCCTCCCTTCAGCCAGTCCTTGTTATTAATAAGCTTTATCCTGGCATCTATAATTTGCAAATGATTGGACAACTGATCAAAATGGGAACCGCCAACAATTCTCACTTGCGAACACACACTCAACGCTTCATGCATTACATGTTCCACCACAGTGGTGTTGTTTAGGCGAAACAGCGGTTTATAACCATGGGCCCGACGGCCCATACCGCCCGCCAGTAATACCGCATAGAATTTCATGACAGTATTATGAAGTTTTTTTTGAGGATTTATTCCTCAGGGCTCTTTTAACCTTTTGTGGAGTCATGGGTAACTCGTACAACCGCACACCAGTGGCATCGTATACCGCATTGGCAATAACGCCGCCCATACAGGTGATGGTGGGTTCGCCACAGCCTTGAGGAGGAATTTTGGGATTGTCTATCAGTGTAATCTCAATCTCAGGTATCCAGGAAAAACGGGTAATATCATAGGTGTCAAAATTCCTGGTCAAAACACGGCCGCCACGGAAACGAACCTCTTCAGTTAAAGCAGAGCTCAAACCCATAATAATACATCCTTCAATCTGCAGGCGGGCCCCCTGGGGATTAATGATTTCCCCCATATCATGGGCACACACCACGCGATTGACTGTAACCTTTCCTGATTTTCGATTTACATTCACCTCAGCCATGAGTGCCACATAGGTGCCCAGATAATCGGTACAGGCCAGTCCGTATCCCTTGCCGCTGGGCAAAGTTTTAAATTTGTGACCAAAAATTTCTGCACACTTTGTCAGAACATTCTTCATCCGTTCATTGTTGAGATTCTTCAAGCGGAAGTTGAGTGGATCCATCCTTGCTTTTGATGCCAGCATATCCACATGCGATTCCATGGCAAAAACATTGGTATTGCTGCCAGGCCCCCGCCAGGCACCTGTGGCAAATGGATGGGTTCCGCTACCGCCACGCCAGCCTCTGGTAGAAAGGACCTGAAAATGGGGTATATTATAAAATGGTTTGGAACTGCGGGTGCCGGCAAAATAAATTTTATAATCCCAGAAAACAATTTTATTGTCTTTGTCGAGACCGGTCTCAATGTCAATGACCGCTGCCGGCCGGAAAGTGTCAAAGAAAAACTCTTCCTGCCGGCTCCAGGCCACTTGAACCGGTCTACCTGCCAATTTGGCTAGTCGCGCTGCTTCGATTATCTGAGGTGTATTGGTTTTCCCGCCAAAGCCACTGCCTACAAAAGGAGTAATAACTCTGACATTTTCCTGCGGAACACCCAGTGTTTGAGCAACCGCTGTCTGAGCTCTAAAGGGGGTTTGGCTGGAGGCCCAAACAGTCAATTTGCTGTTTTTTATTTGCACCAGGGCCGTATGGGGCTCCATGGTTGCATGAGCCACATAATGATTGAAAAACCTGGATTTAAGGGTTCGTTTGGCCAGCTTCTTCCCTGATAGCAAATCACCGGCCTGGGATGACACTTCTGCTTTTGGCGCCACTTTAACTAGATGTTCAAAAATTGTATTATTGTCAACCTTATTTTCCGCAATCTTAAAATCAGCCTTGATCAATTTCTTCGCATTATTTGCCACATCAGGAGATTTGTGCAGCACTGCCAGCAAATCTTTATCTCTCACAATTTTCACACCCTCAATCTTCTCAGCAGCGGAAGTATACACACTTATCAACTTGGCTCCATGACTTGGTGGCCTGAGTATTTTGGCATACAACATACCCGGTACACGGATATCTCCGGCAAATTTAGCTTCTCCCGTTACTTTTACTAAGCTGTCCGTGCGTTTCATTGGTTTTCCGGATATTTTATGCTTTGAATGGGACTTAATTTTGACTGAAGCCAGTAACTTTTCAGTTATGTTCTTGCCTCTGGTTAACTGTGCATAGGTAACTTTGTTCTCCCGGTTTGTTCTGTGATAAATGGTTCCATCTTCTATCACCAGCTGTTGTTTCGTACATTTGAGATGCTTGGCGGCCAGGGAGAGAAGTATTGTCCTGGATTGAGCAGCTGCCTGACGTAATGGAGGCCCGAAATATTTGGTGCTGCGGGAGCCAAAGGTTCCTGCATCCCAGGGACAAAGCGCTGTATCCCCCATAATCATATCCACTCTATCCATTGAAACATCGAGTTCTTCGGCCAGCATTTGCGCCAATGATGTGATCACGCCCTGCCCCATCTCTATTTTCCCTGAAAAACAAGTAATCCTGCCGTCCTCGCCAATGCGGAGATAAGCATTCAGATCTTTGGGGTAATCCCGTCGGTACCGCCGGTTCTGGCCTGCAAAAATGGCTTCAGATAGATTTACTACAACAACAACACCTCCCCCAAGAAGCTTGAGAAAATCTCTCCGTCTCATTTGACGCCTCCCTGTATGGTTTTGCCTGCCGTTTGTATCGCATTTATGATTCGAGGGTAGCAGCCACAACGGCATAAGTTGCCCTCCATGGCCTCGACAATCTCCTTTTCTGTTGGTTTGGGATTCTTCAAGAGTAATCCATAGGCATTCAAGATCATGCCGGGAGTGCAGTATCCACATTGAACGGCTTCGTGATCAATAAAAGCTTGCTGCAGAGGATGCAGTCCTCCACTCGGCGCCAAGCCCTCAATTGTTAACACAGATTTCCCCTTTACCGTTTTTATGGGAAAGGAACAGGACTGGATCGCTTTTCCATCAACCAGGACCGTGCAATTGCCGCAATATCCTTCACCACAGCAATATTTGCTTCCTGTTAGATTAAAGTGGGTTCGCAGCACCCACAATAAGGTTCGTTGTGGATCAGTTTTAAGTTGAACCGCTTCATTATTGAGGTTAAAGGTAATTGTTTGTACCATATTTACCTCCTATAATTTAAATTTTAAAATTTTACCGCTTAAAAAATTGTTTCAGCAAATATTTTAATTGAGACAATCAACAGGATGAGGCCCAGCACTCTTTGCAATAGCAGTGGGGATAATTTTTTCGCCCCAAAGTACGATCCGATAATACCGCCTATGAACGCGGCAATTATCAGTGGCAAAAAATCTGTCAGATCAACTCCGTTTTTGCTTATATGAGAGATTAAACCACTGGCTGAATTAAAGAGCACAAAAAAGCTACAGGCCCCGGCAGCCTCTTTGGCATTCGCCAAGCCATAAAAAATTAAAATGGGCCCCAGAAAAATTCCGCCGCCAATGCCGATAACTCCGGCCAGTAAACCCAAAAGTGCACCGCAAGGCAGACCAATCACCCACGATTGTTTCCAGGACAAGGTGGTTCTGGTACGAATTCCACTGTTCATCAGAATCATTCTCATGGAAACCAACAACAATAGAAGGGCCAGAAGAATTGTCAGCGAACTTTCGTTGAGTCTGAATCGAGCTCCAAGAAAAGCCGCCGGAATTGAGGAGAGAGTGAAAGGCAAAATCAACTTAAATCGAAAAAAACGACTGCTCCTGAATCGATACCAGGCAGTGGCAGAGACAACGACATTCACTAATAAAACAACGGGCGGAATGATGAGTATCGGCAGACCACTCAAGTATAATACAATCAGATATGTACTTCCACCCCCCAGGCCAACAGAAGAATATGCCATAGAAATCATGAAAAAGATAATGGATAATAGAGCGATATTTTCAACCATTCCGCGGTACCCTGGTTTGTTCCGGCACCTTTTCTATGCCAGTTAATTTTTACCAGATAACAGAAATTATAGCAATTCCTCTGTAGTTAACTTTGGTACATAAAATGCCAAATAAGAGAGAAACGCCTTGATGTGAATCAGTCAACAACTATTAACCAATGATGATTATGTTGCATCTATTATATGGAGTATTGTTTTAAGTAATGTTGATTTTCAATGGAAAGTAAAATCATCTCCCGGTAATCCTTGGTACAATCTTTTTTGTTACTTTGGGGTATATAAACAATGCCATATTTTTTCATTTTTTCAAAAAGAGTAGTGGGATTAACACCAATTAACTGTGCAGCAACCTTTTGATTGCCCTGTGTGAGAAAGAGGGAGTACTCAATCACCTGTTTTTCAATGTCGCACATGAATGATTTTAATGGCCTTTTATTAGCCATCACATTTTTATAAAGATAATCCTTTATCATTATATTTCGCAATTCCTTTATTTTGGACTCATCCGGCATATAATTATTTATATTGCAGTCAGCTGCCTCATTGACAGGATGAAATTTACTCGCATTCAGATCCTTAAGTTGCTCATTTGCATATTCATCTCTCATGTTGACCTCCTCTTGTTCCAGCAAAACTTTGATCTCCTTGCCGGAACGAAGATGATTTCTTTCAAAAAATATAAATTCATACAGTTTAGCCTCAACATGGTTATAATCTGGTAATTCTTCTTTTTCAATGGGACCTTAGACCCTTTTTTTACAATGTGACTTTGGTCCTAGTGAGGCTTAACTTCGGATTACAATTGACTCTTTTCAATAAAGTTATTAATTAAAACGATTAGCTGGCTTCTGGTTTTTATACCGAGCTTTTTATAAATATTGGTGGTATGGTTTTTAACTGTCTTTAAAGAGATAAACAATTCATCCTCAATCTCTCGATTGCTTTTGCCCTGCAGAATGAGAGTAATAATCTCCTGTTCCCGGTGAGAGACATCGTATTGTGTAAAAAACAGCTTAAGTTTTTCGCTTTTAGACATCTTAAGAGCGATAAAATATTTATACATTTTATAGGCGAAATTGGCCAAAAGAACCAGGGCCAAAATTAAAGCGGCTTTAAACCACCAGGTCTGCCAGAACGAGGCAACCACAATTATGCGGATGGAAGTACCTTCATCATTCCATACCCCGTCATTGTTTGAGCCTTTGACACGCAGTGTATAATTACCGGGAGCAAGGTTGGAAAAGGTTATACTTCGTCTGTTGCCCAGATAAACCCAATCGCTGTCACGGCCCACCAATTTACAGGCATAAAGGTTTTTTTCTGGAATGGTGAAGTCAAGGGCAGCAAATTCGAGTGAAAAAAAACGATCTTTTTGGGACAACCTGATCTCTTTTGCCATTGAAATATTTCTTGTTAATGAGGATTTGCGCCGCGCTACAACCGGAACCGATTGGTTGAAAATTTTAAATTCTGTTATAACAATTGCCGGCACATGGGGATTATTTTGAATCTGTCTGGGGAAAAAACTGGTTAAACCATGGATGCCGCCAAAAAACACCTCTCCGTCCCCTCCTTCATAATAGGAACAACGAAAGAACTCGTTGTGGATCAAACCATCCTTTACAGAATAGTTAACCAGGGAATTGTTCGCCGGATTAAACTTGGTCAATCCATTATTTGTACTGATCCACAAAAATCCATCATCATCCTCAACAATACCATTGACCACATTGCTTGGCAGTCCATCTTTCTCAGTAAATTTTGTAAAGGTGTTTTTGCTGCGAACGAACTTGTTGATGCCCCCTCCCCTGGTACCAATCCACAATGTACCAGCATGATCTTCCAATATCGTATAGACCGTGTTGTGGCTGATACTGTGCGGCTGGTTATTATTTTGCCGAAAACTGACAAAGGTCCCCTGGGCAGCCTGGTACATATTGAGGCCCCCGTTTCCTGTACCGATCCAGATTATACCCAAAGAATCCTCATAAACTGTGGTCACAATGTTATCACTTAAGCTGTTGTTCACACCCTGTTGGTGTTTAAAACAAACAAATCGCCCGCTGCGACGTTTCATTAGATTTAAACCGTCACCATCTGTTCCAACCCATAGTTTTCCGATGCTGTCAACAAATACGACCCGTACCCGGTTGCTACTCAAACTCGTTGGATTTTGTGGGATATGAAGGTGGCGGGTAAAGGTGTTATCAACAGGGTTATAGCGGTTTAAACCTCCGCCAAATGTACCGATCCAGATGGCGCCGTCAGTATCTTCACACATAGACATGATTGAGTTGTTGCTCAGGCTTTGCGGATTTTTCATCTCGTTTTTTATATATGTGTATCGGTTGGTTTTTCGATCCAAAAGGGTAATGCCGTGATTCATTGATCCGATCCATAAACCTCCCTTACTGTCCGCTATCACAGAACTCACCACACTTGAGCTGAGGCTGTGGGGATTTCCCGTTTCATGACGGTATTGCGAAAATTTCTTGCCCTGGTAGCAAACTTTATTAATCCCGCCATCAGCAGTGCCAATCCAAATTAAACCGGAACGATCCTTTAACAGTGACAGGATGTGATTACTGCTGATGCTGGAGCGATCATCCTGTTTGGTCTTATAACTGGCAAAACTCTTTTGTGTATAATCATATACCTGAAGTCCCAGGCCAAAGGTTCCAATCCAGATAATCCCCGGTGATTTTTGTTATCGCCTGTTTGCTCCGATCCTCCGGTTGGTTGTAGGGCCATTGGTACCCAAAAAAAATTTTATGATTTTTATCAAAACTCTTTAGTCCGGCTTCAGTACCCAGCCAGAGAGTGCCTTTCAAATCTTCGAAAATGGTAGTAATATGGTTTTCACTACTATTGGCTTGTGTTTCCGTTTTATGGTGGTATCGAGTGAAAGAGTTCAGCTTCCTGTCAAACTGGTTTAAACCGGTTGGCGTTGCCAGCCAAAAATTACCATTTTTATCCTCTAAAATATCATTAACCACATTATGACTGATACTTTTTTTATTATTCGGATCATGCCGGTAATGGACGAACTCACCGTTCTCCACATCAAATCTGTCAAGTCCGTGGGCTGTGCCCAGCCACAAAGCACCCTTTTTGTCGACATATAAGGTTCTGATGTTATTGTTACCCAGAGTGCTCGAATTTTGAGGATCATTTTTATACTGCTGGAAGCTCTCTTTTTCAACATCAAAACGCAACAATCCCCCGCCGTGTGTGCCGATCCAGATTATACCCTGGTCACCCTCTGCCAGAGCCGTAACAATACCGGGCCTGGGATCGGAAGGATTTTCAACATTATACTTATAAATTTTAAATCCATAGCCATCAAAACGATTTAATCCGTCTCGTGTCCCGAACCATAAAAATCCCTGTTTATCCTGCATTGAACAGAATACTGTACT
>CBFDCH010000067.1:0-8282 GCA_965603235.1 uncultured bacterium
TATTTTCTCGATATTGGAATACACATTCTTTATGGCAGCTGTAAATCGTCTTAACACACCGACCGATTTGCAGGCGTATATAACCAGCAGCGTGTGGGATATTAAAAGTGCCATGGTTATTTCCCACCATATAAAGCTCCGGGATACACCATTGGTTTGTTTCAGCAGGATTGAAAATATTAAATAAAATTCAAACACCATGACTGGAAGCAGGTGCAGCCAATCCTTTTTTTTAAAGCTAAAATCCCGGAAAGATATCGATTTTGTATAAAAATAGATCAGGGGCCCCATTAAAAAATCGAGAGTGAAAAATGCCAGAAACAGGGTCGGAGATGATCTGAATATCCTGATATTCAAGGTGAAAAAAACACTAAAGAGGAAGGGAATTGAATTTATCAACAGGAATCCGGCCAGCAGAAAGTTGCTCAGCCTGTATTGTCCCTTTCGTGTAATAAGAAAAACAGAAAAGAAAACTAAAAGAAAAACGGAAATCACATTCATGAAAAAAATCACATTTAATGCCATATGATATCCTTTGACAAATGGGGATAATGTTCCCCCATTGATATGTTATACGCAAATCCGCAAAAGAGGTTATATGAGAAGCCAGCAAAAAGTGGTACAGTGCCAGTTTCAGCTTCTTCCAGGAAAAAACTTGATAAAATAATTTAATAGGAGTAATATGGGAATATAAGTGATATTAATGCTTACGCTTATTAATGAAAAAATGAATACCAAGAAGCGAACTACTCGTTAAGAAAGTTAAATCTGATCTAAAAGGAGACGAAAATGAAGGAACTCATTGAAACAGTATGTAAAGCATTGGTTGACAATCCCGAGGATGTAAAAGTCACTCAGATTGATGGTGAACAGACCAGTATTCTGGAATTAAGAGCTCGACAGTCCGATCTGGGCAAAGTCATTGGCAAAAAGGGACGTACCGCCCAGGCCATTCGTACCATTCTTTCTGCCGCGGGCATGAAACAAAAAAGACGATTTAATTTGGAAATCATCGAACACCTGGAGGATGATGATACCGAAGAAAAATCGGAATAATTTTTACTGATTGGAAAGGGTATTAAAAAGATTTGTCTGAAGGCCAGGGGATGTGTCTACATTGTCCCCTAATCTAGTTATCTATTCTTTTTAAGTTCGGTCAGCATATCCTTTGCATAAGCATTGTGGGGATTGATTGTAAGGGTTTTCTGAAAATAACCAATGGCCCTTTTATACAAGCCACGATTATAACTGACACTTCCCAAACAAACATACCCCCATTCCGACTCAGGATACAATTGAATCAATAGAGTAAAAATAGATTCGGCACGATCAAGATGGTCCTTAGCAAGAGCTGCATTCCCTATATTAACCAGGACAGAGAGAGGGATCTTTACTCTATAGCCTAGTTTTTTCGAAAGTATTTTGAAATTTTCTATTAAATTTGCCCCTTTAATGTTTTCAGAAAAGTCCCAAAATTCCTTAAAAATCCTCTCCAAACCATTGTAAAGAGTTCGATGAGGAGTAGAACTATGATTGTCATCCTTTAAGATTTGAATTTGCCAATCAAAATTCACCCTGGGATAAGATTGCAGGATGGATTTGATTTCAGCAGATTTCTTTATAAAATCTCCTTCAATCAATCCAAAGGTCATATGAAGAAATTTTGGGTTTTTAAAACCTTTGTCCAATTGATGAACAACCTTCCTGGCAATATTTTTTAAAATAATCAGATTGGGACTGGCAACGACATAAGCATTGAAAAAGCCGGGTTGGTCAATAAGCAGATGAAAGGCATAAGATCCACCGTAGGAATGACCGAAAATTGCCCGGTAGGGTTTGACCCGGTACCTTTGTTCAATATTTGGGATCAGCTCTTTAACGAGAAATTTGGTGAAGTTTTTTGAATTTCCAGTCCCAGAGTGATGTTCAATTGGGTCAGGTGTAAAATCCCGAAACCGATTAATACTCTTAATACCAATAATTATAAACTTCTGAATCCTCCCCACCCTGCTTAAATACTGACAAATTGCGGCAGTATGAAAAATATGCTTATTCCCATCCAGTAGATATAAAACCGGATAACTCTCTTTGGTATTGTAATACCCTTCCGGTAGGTTGACTGTGACAGGCCTAGCTTCGTTCAGATATTTTGATTGAATGGTAACAACTTTGAAGGTCCCCTGAATTTGATCTTTACCAAAGCCGGTCGCTGGCCGACAACAAAACAATGAGATTATGATTAAAAATCCTAAAAATCTTTTTGTTTTTACCATCATTCACACCTTCCTGTCTCCATATCCTTCCTGAGGATAACGGGGATGAGGAAATTAATTTTGATTTAAAAATTCCTGCAGTAATCTACCCCAGGCCGTGGGTTCCAGAGTCATACCTCTGCCGCAGCCTCCATTCGAAAAATCCTTCAGCAGATTGGGCGGGCAGCGCATGTGGAAGGTCCAGCCCAGGTATGGAATCTGGAGGCTGTCTGCCAGCTCCATAAGGGTCCGGCAGTCCGCTGAAGACATCTGTGAGCCGGGCCCGAATTCACCAATAATCACAGGCAGGCTTTGCGCGGGATTGGTGACCATGGCGGGAAATTCCGATGCTGGATCGTAAACATGCACTTCATAGACAATATTTTCGCCACCACCGGCAGTTATTGGGTGGTCCACATAGTACTGGAGGAACCGTGACCAGCCGCCAAGGCCCTGGACCGCAATTAAATGTTTATTCCCGCCATGCTTCTCTTCCACAGCGCGAATAGCAGCAACCGCATCATTCATGGCCTGCCAGCACTGCGTATTTTGTGAGCCGCTGTAGTTTCGCTGCGGTTCATTCACAATACCGAAGATGACATGACGGCCATTTATAAAATCGGCGGTTAACTCCTCCCAGGTACGAATGGTCTCTGATGTTGGCCAGCCGAGATCTGAAAAGGAGGGGTCGTGCCATAACGAAAGCAAAACCATGACATTTGTTTTGGTGCCAATATGGGCAACAATTTCTTTTATATTGTTCAGATAAGCGCTATCCTGATGTATGTTCTGCCAGTGAACACGGCCATCTCTGCTGGCATAACTCTCCAAACACAAACGGATAAAATTGGCTCCCCAGCCATCCACCAATAAGTCGATCCGCCGTTTCACCTCATTCACATCAGGCTGGGACCACGTGCAGGCATTGCAGCCGCGGGTATCATGAAGATTGGCCCCTCTCCCCTGCCAGACCTGGCCATTGGCCTGGTAAATTTTATTGCCCTGAGTATAGAGCCAGCTCGATGTCTGCCCATTATCCTTGTCCTGTGACTGCTGTTTGCAGGCCTGGGGCAAAAGCAGCATGAGGATACAACAAACAATCAATGGACGGGTCATGACAAAAACTCCAATATTATAGTAATTATTTTTAAACCATAAATCAAGGGGATAAAAACTGGAAAGTTTTGGCGCCTGTCCCCTTTTTTGCTCACTGCAAAACTTTTGCTTTTATTCTGTGTATTATCTTTGCAGATATCCACTGGATCCCGGACAATCCTTCCCTATCCCCTCTGAAAAAGAGATATTTACCATCGTTGGATACCATGGCCAGATGCTCATCATTGGGACCATTAACAGCATCCCCCATATTGACCGGCGGGGTCCAGGTGCCGTCTGGTTTTTTAAAACCGATATAAAGATCCATTCTGCCAATGGTATTTTTGGGAAAGGAGCGGGATGAAAAAATTATATAACTGGCATCAGGCGCAATATATGGGCTTCCGCCCTTATAATCAGGGTGAAAAATGTCAGTCAGTTTTTCATGCGGTAAATATCTCCCCTCTTTATACAGGGACCGGCACAATCCATTCCTGCCGCTGAAATAGATATTCCAGTCCTTGTCCAGTGTAAACTGCCAGTAAAGGCCAGTTGTGTTTTTATCAAAATTCGCTGATTTTGGTTTTAAGAGGGAACCATTTTTGATTTCATAATACTGAATCTCTACAGCATCCCGCTGTCCCTCTCCCCGCGGGATAAAGGCCAAAAAATACAACCGTCTGCCGTCGGGTGTGAAAACCGGAGTGTCCCCTTTTTTCTGCAGAATAACGGGTTGAATCCAATACCCTTTCTTTAACCTGGAAAACCAGAGGGTGCAGCCGTCGGTGTATCCTTTTTCAGTCTCATTCCATTCGGTCCAGACAGCCATCATGCCGTCCTGAGAGAAAGTAACATTACTGTGTCCTCCCACCAGGTTGCTCACTATTCCGGCTGCAAAATACTGAGCCTTATCTTTGGGAGCCTTCTGACCAAAATAGGCCCCTTTGATATTGGTTTTGGTTATCTTTTTTATTTCCGCGCCTTTGGCCTTTAAATAATCGATCACTTCTTTTTTTCCCATCCTCTGGGCGAGATTGAGAGGAGACTCCCCGGTTTTTAAACGGGAATTCAATTTGGCCCCTTTTTCCACCAGCAGTTTTACAGCCTGCAAGCGCCCGTACTTGGCTGCATAGTGGAGGGGAATATAACCAAAAATATCCTTGTGGTTAACCAATAATCCCCGGTCGATTAAATCCTGGATAATCTTTACCGATCCCCCCTTGGCTGCCCAATGAAGCGCGGTTTGACCTTTGCGGCTCAAACCTCTGACATCCCCTCCCCGCTGGACGATTTCCTGAAAAAGTTTTACCAGCCGTTTATTAACCGCAAAATAAAACAAAAAAGCTCCCTTCCTTCCGGAAATATCAATATCCGCTTTCTGATCAATTAAATAATCAACCACATCTTCAGACCCCCGCCAGGCGGCGAGCGAAAGAGACGTATCCTGGCTGTAATCCCTGGCATTGACATTAACCCCTGCTTTAACCAGAACTTTTATCACTTCAATGCCGCCCATCTCTCTGGCGGCCAATAAGAGGGGAGTCCGCTGATAATCATTTCTGACTTCCAGGGGGGCTCCCTGTTTTAACAATAGCTTTACTATCTCAACATTCCCTCGAACTGCTGCATAATGGAGGGGGGTGGTCCCCGATTGGCTGCTCACATCCACCCGGGCTTTGTGCTTTATTAACAATTTAGCAGCCTTTAGATTTTCCCTTGCCACAGCACTGTGCAGGGGAACGACATTGTTCACATCCAGGGCATTGACATTGGCTTTGTTTTTAACTAAAAAGGCAATCAGTTCCAGATTGGTGCCTCTGCATGCCCAATGGAGGGGAGTCCGCTGATTCTCATCCGGCAGGTTCACCAGGTTGGAGTCCGCTAAAATCAACTTTTTTACCGCAGCCAGATCTCCCTTTTTAACCGTTTCGTGAATCTCATGGCCATAAAGGCCGGTAAGTAAAAATAGAGTGGTAAGAAACAGGACCAGTGATATTTTTATCCTCATGGTTCCTCCTCTGTTTTATTAAATTGAGTTTTATAATAGTTGTTCCTTAAAAAATGGTTTTGTTTAAGCGGTAACATTAAGCCTTTCTTCATGGTTGACTACGATACGGGTCAAAAATGTAAAAGGTTTCACCCATAAATCTTGACAGAAAATTTTTTAATGGTTACATTAAAAGGGGTAAGATTGTGAAAGGAGGAAAATAATGGGTGATAAATCCTCAATTAAAAGACGGGATTTTATTAAATTGTCATCAGCGGCTGTGGTGGCTGGATTGACAGGGGAATTGGCAGGCCAGCCCTCAGCAGGAGTCGATGATCCAATAGCTGAGGCCGCAAAGAAAGTAGGCAAACTGCCTCGCGTCAAACTGGGCTACAGCGGCCGCGAAATATCAATTTTACTTGGAGCCGGTGGTCTGGAGAAGAACTGCACTGAAGCCGGAATTTTGTGCGGCATGAATTACTGGCATAAAGCCAACCGCTGGGCGCGCAGCAAAACACCCGATTCTATCCTTAAGAACAGGGACGCACATATTTGCCAGGTAACCGTGGACCGGGTTGGCGGCAACCACCGCACGGGCCATTTTGACGAGGATGAACACGTGGCTTTTGTTAAGGAGTCATTGAAGAAGACCGGCCTTGGTTATTATGATGACATGCAGCTCCATTACGGCTACCACAACACTGCAGAGGTTAAAAATGAGCGGGGTTTTGTAAAGGCCTTTGAACGGCTGAAAAAGGAGGGATTGGTAAAGCACCTATGCCTGTCACAGCACGGTTATGCCAGCGGCCGGAGCAGTATTCCGGGCGGACAGACCGCTGCCGAAGTACTCACCGCAGTGGCGGAAGACGGCCTCTATGAGCATGGCCAGTTTATCTATTCCTATGGCGCTGACCCGGAAATGGACAAATTTATTGAATTTGCCCGCAAAAAAGGCTTTGGCACCATCGCCATGAAAACAGCACGTGGTATCGGCCGGATGAAACAGGATCAGGCATTTATGGAAAAACTGCCTGAAGGTACCTCTCCCCATCATGCGCTTTGCCGCTGGCTGACCACAGCCACCCAATTAGATGCGGTTGTGATCCGGGTTAAAAACCTCGAGCAATTCATGGAAACCTATTCGGGAGCCGGCAAAAGCCTGCGTACCAAGGACGCAAAGGCCATCCAGATGATGATCGCTGAAGCTGATAAAACCACCTGCCGGCTGTGTACCATGTGTCAACCCCATTGTCCCCAGCAGGTGCCGATTGCCGATATTCTGCGCTACGAGCGTTACGCGCTGGATGATTATGATTGGAATAAAGCCCGCAACCTTTACGCCGAGCTTCCCACCAAAGCCAATGCCTGTATCAATTGCCAAACCTGCATGCAGCACTGCCCCCAGGGTCTCCAGGTTCCCCAGCAACTTTCCAGAGCCCACGCGCTGCTCAGTTAAATCGCCGCTGGCCTATATTCAGGTTAGAAGGTTAACCGGTTAATGGTTAACCTATGGCAGAATCCATTTACCTGCAAGCTTGATTTATAAGATATGTTGGAGTATTCTTGAATGTTATAAACAAGATATGGAGGCAAACATGTTTAGGAAATTCCTACTTTTTTCTTTGATATTTACAGCGGCATTTTTCTTATTAAATCAAAACGTTCTTGAAGCAAAACAGGAACATAAAAAAAATCAGTTTAAACAACTATACAAAGAATTGCCGACTCCCAATAGTTACCGTACCGCAGCCGGGGCGCCCGGGCCTGAGTATTGGCAGCAGCGGGCGGATTATGACATGGATATTATCCTGGATGAGGATAAAAAACGCCTATATGGAAAGGAAACCATTACCTACTATAACCATTCCCCGGAAAGCTTCACCTTTCTCTGGCTGCAGCTGGATCAGAATAATTTTCAAAAAGACGGATTGATCGCAAAAACCAGGACTGGACGAATCAGGAAAGATACCCATTTCCGTAGTTTGATGAGGCTGCATAGCGATTTTGACGGGGGTTTTCACATTGAATTCGTCCGGGACGCAAACGGGAAAAACCTGCATTTCCAGATAGTGGATACCATGATGAGAGTGGACCTGCCTCAGGTTTTAAAATCCAAGTCCAAATATACCCTAAAGATAAAATGGTGGTACAACATCAACGATTCATCCAAGATGGGAGGCAGATGCGGGTATCGTTATTTTAAAAAGGATAAGAATAGTGTTTTCACCATGGCCCAGTTCTTCCCCCGCATGGCAGTCTATAATGAGACGGAAGGTTGGCAGCACAAACAGTATTTTGGCAGTGGTGAATTTGCCCTGCCCTTTGGTCAATACACCGTCAGAATTAAGGTGCCTGCTGATCATATTTTAGGAGCCACCGGCGTGCTGCAGAATCCAAAAGAGGTGCTTACCAGCACCCAGATAGCGCGGCTGGAAAAGGCAAAAAATGACACCCAAAATACGGTTTTAATTGTTACTCAGAAGGAAGCAATAAAAAATGAAAAATCCCGGTCCAAAAATTCGAAAACCTGGATCTTCAAGGCTGTTGATGTCAGGGACTTTGCCTTTGCCACTTCCAGAAAATTTATCTGGGATGCCATGGCCGTTAAATTCAAAGATCACACATCTCTGGCTATGTCCCTGTATGACAAGACGGGTAATCCCCTGTGGGGAAGATATTCCACCAAGGCAGTGGCCCATGGCATAAAGGTTTATTCCAAATTTCTCTTTGATTACCCCTACCCCAAATCCATATCGGTCTTATCCGGTCAGGGAGGGGGAATGGAGTATCCCATGATGGCCTTTAACGGCGGACTATCAGAATCGGATGGAACCTATGGCAAACACACCAAATTCGGACTTATCGGTGTGGTGATCCATGAATTCGGCCATAGTTTTTTTCCCATGATTGTCAATTCCGATGAACGGCAATGGGCCTGGATGGATGAG
>CBFDCH010000068.1:0-8255 GCA_965603235.1 uncultured bacterium
CAAAGCCTATATTTTTTAAGTATTGAAGTGCGGTTATCAATGCCTGATAGGGTTGAAGGTTCATGGTTCCAGTTTCATAACATCGGGCTGATGTAAAGAGTTTGAGCGGGGCGTTTTTACGGGTGTGGATAAAGTAATCGCCCAGATTCACCGATAACCAGCCAGCCACAGGAGGAGGGAATTTTTGTCGGAATTGTGGAGAGGTGTAGAAGAGGGCGCCCACATGAGCGGTCCCTGCCCATTTGTGTAACGATGCGCTCAATACATCTATATGGGACTCTTTAACATCCACGGGAAAGTATGGGATGGCCTGGGTGGCATTAACAATAAAAATGATATCACGGTTTTTCAGCTCTTTGCCCAACAGGGGTAAATCCTGACGGAAACCGGTGCAGTACTGCACATAGGAGGTAACCACAGCCAAAGTACTTTTATCTGTTTGGGCCAGGATGTTTTCAACGGGATAGCGGCCGGTTTGCGGTTGCACATACCTCATCTCTATACCCTGATATTCAAAGGGCACGTTGGTGGCCGGAAACTCATCCTCTACGGAAACGATATTAAAAGGTTTGCTGGTGTGATTTTTCAGAGCCAGGGCCACCATGGACATAGCCAGCGAGGTGTTGCCCAGGAAGGTAATATTGTCACCCTCGGTATTGATTGATTGGCCCAGATTCTGGCATAATTGCCTGAAACTTTCCAGATCTCTTTCCCAATTGATGTCACCGAAATCCCTGATATCTCTGTATTTTTCGCAAATAGATTGATAAACCGGCTGGCATAGCGGTGACATGCCGGCACTTTGAAAATATATAGTTTGATTACAGATTGGATAGTCCTGGCGAATTTTTTTCCAGATTTCCTCATTCTTTCCCATGGTTCACCTCTTAAAATAAATTTCATTGTAATTTATTTTTCGGCGGTAAACAATATGTAAAGATGATTCAAAAGGTAAAATGGGGAGAAAAACAATGGATTGAGGGAGTAAATGCAGGAGCGGTTCACGAACCGGTCAATGTTTTGATAATGAAAACTTTCCATGTAGTAAACGCTTATCAATGTGGGATAAAATAGGGTCTTTAAAACTGGAGTTATCATAACTATGAAAGTTAATCTGCATCTACATTCCAAATACTCGGACGGTACCCAGTGGCCGGAGGAGATCGTTGCGCGGGCTAGGTCATTGAAATTGGAACAGGTGGCCCTGACTGACCATGACTTCATGGAGGGAGTTAATTCCTTCCTTCAGGCTGCCACAGCGGCGGGTATTGAGGCAGTTGCTGGGGTTGAGATTGACTGTGCGGCAGCGGAGATCGATTACAACAGCGAGGTACTGGGCTATTTCCCCGGAGGTCGATGGCAACGTACCCGGGCCCTCTGTTTGGATCGGATCAAGCACCGTTGCCAACGGATTAAAACACTGATCCGCCGTGCAGCTGAATATTATCAGGCCAGCCTCTCCTTTGAGGAATTGGAGGCTAATAAACTGGGCATCCTTCCCCCTGGCTTAAAAGATCCGCTGGTCACATTTGGCAAACCCGATTTGTTTGCCTACCTGAAAATGAAGAAACTTATCTCCACAAACCTGGATTACGGAGAATATAAAGTGTTGCCCTTCCTGGTCCGGGATCCTGATCCCAAACCCACAGTGAAGCAGGTGATTGCTACTATTGTGAAAGATGGCGGCATCCCGGTGTTACCCCACCCGGCATTGATTTTTCAAAAGGATGTTGATAGAATGGCGGCCAAAGCAAGAGGTATTTTTCATTGGTTCAAGGAAGCTGGTATCCGGGCTGTGGAGTGCAATTATTATAAGGATCAAGACCAGGACCATACCCTGGCCCTTAATACCCTTACTCAGAAGTTTGCCGCAGCACTGGGTTTGAAAATTACCTGGGGTTCCGACTGTCATGGCTGTGCGCATGACACCAGCAACACCATGGATAAATTCTGGGGATCTGAAAAATTCCCCTTTATCTCCTGAATGAAGATAGATGGAACTAACCGGGCCTTCTCTTTTCCTTAGGGGTGAATACTGACAATCTCCCCTTGAAAAAAAAATAGTAATGTGTTATAAAACAATTTAAAAACGATCATGCTAAAATCGGGCAAATATCCCATCCAGTCGGAAGAGCAGGGTGTATCCTTTGTTATTGGCAGAAAAAGATTCGGCATTTTCCAGACCCATTGGATGAATTGCCTGGATCCCATTCAATGTCTTCATGAAATAAGGGAGAATGGTAAAATACACCCGCTAAAGAATATCACAGGCAACCGTTTTAAGCTGGGTAAATACGGTCAGTTGGAGGTTATCATCCAATTCAATTTTGTGGAAATCCTTCATGCAGTCACCTGCTGCTCCCCGGTACATCGTGAGTCTCACTAGGTAGATTCATCTTTGGTCCCCCGCTTCACACCAATTTGGCTCATTTTGTCCTAATTTTAGGACATTTTCAGCTGATATTACCTGGAAAATGAATTGCTCTCCTGGATTAGGAGGCTACGATGAAAAAATTAATGTTAATCATGGTATTAAGTGTTGTATTTCTGGCTCCGCAATCTGGATTGGAGGCTCGAACTTCTGGAGATTTTCCATATGGAAACCGCTATAAATCCCAATACAAACCCAGGAATAAATCTCATAAATACGAATACCGTTACCGGCGGAAAGCCAGGAAAAACATCATCAGGCGCCGGCGGATGGATGAGCGGATGTACCGCCGCTATCTGCGGGATCTACGGCGTATTCGAAATTATGAGCGTAAAATCGCCAAGCTGATGTTTCGGATCCGCAGCCGCAGATACTCCCCTTACCGGATTGAAAGGTACATGAAAAAGATCCGTTACTACCGTCATAAGATTCGTACCTTTGAAAGGCGCTGGGAGCGCTACTATTATTGACCTCACGGGATGAAAGTACAGCATCCTTGCTGTTAGTAAAAGGGCGGGGTTAACCCGCCCTTTTTTTTTGGCCGGTCTATTTAAATGAATCGCTGATAAACAAGTTCATGGCATAATTGTCTGTCATACCGGCAATAAAATCAACGATTCTGGTCTCAACAGGATCATCCGCCGGGTAGGGGTGGATAAAGGGCTGGGGATTTTTTTTTACATTTTTATAGATAGAGGATAAAATTTTCTCTATACGCAGGCGGTCCTTTTCAGATTCCCGGCGCCAATAAACCCGGTCAAAGAGGAAGTCTCTCAAGACCATGATCTCGTGGTAAATTTTATCAGAAATGGCTATATAATCCAGGTTTTCGTGCAAACTCTCATGAATCACATCGATGACAATGGTATCAATCCGTTTGGCAAAAGTGGAGCCCAGAGTATGGCTGGTTGATTCTGGAATATGATTTATAGTTATGATTTTAGCTCTCAGGGCATCGTCAATGTCGTGATTTACATAGGCGATGATGTCTGAGATCCGTACAATTTGACCTTCCAGTGATTCCGGAATTTTAGATTTGTCATTTGGGATAATGGCTCCCATGCCTTTTGAATGTCTGGCAATTCCGTCCATAACCTCCTGTGTAAGGTTCAGGCCTTTGCCGTTGTATTCTAATTTTTGCGCCACCCGCAAACTCTGTTCACTGTGCTTAAATCCCCCTTTGGTGAATTCATTCAGCGCTTTTTCCCCCATGTGTCCAAAGGGAGTGTGACCCAGATCATGTCCCAGGGCTATGGCTTCAGTGAGATCTTCATTCAGGTTCAATGCCCTGGCTATTGTCCGGGCTATTTGGCTTACCTCCAGGGTGTGGGTGAGCCTGGTCCGGAAGTGGTCACCTTCCGGAGCTATAAAAACCTGTGTTTTGTGTTTGAGTCGACGAAAAGATTTACAATGGATGATCCGGTCCCGGTCCCTCTGGAACTCCGTCCGAACCGGGCATTTTTTCTCTTTTCGGCGGCGTGATGATAATATGCTTCTGCTTGCTTTGGGGTGGAGTTGACCTTCTCTCTCTTCCAGTTGTTCTCTGATGGTCATTGATGGTTTAATACCTGATATTGGTCCACTTGTCAAATTGGCTGTTGGCGACAATTGAATCTGTCGGTGGACAAATTTGAACTTTATTTATCTTTTACGATCTTGAATAGGTTTTCCAATTCCTGTTCGACAAAACGATCTGTATTGTTTTTTTTCTTCTTTTCTTCGCCCTTGCTTTCATTGCCGGGATTATCAGAAGTAGATTCGGCTTCCTTTTTTATTGGGCTTAGATTTAACATTACCACCTCGTCATCTTTAGCTGTTCCAGGTGGAGGCTTGGCTGGGGATTTTTCGTCGAGCAGCCCCGGATCCGTGTATTCAAAATCCAGGGATTCATCTATTTCCAGTTGTACGGTCATGTCTGGTGAAGGGATTTTTTTGTTGCTCACCGGTTGATCCTCGTTTACAGGATCTGGCGTCCCCGGGCTGGCTGCCGTTGAATGGGATTCCTCCTCCAATGTGATATTATCGATAGAGTTTGCCACATATTCAACTTCGATTTCATGGTCGTTCTTTTGTGGTTTAGCGGAAGTAATGGGCTGAAGGAATTGATTGACTTTTCCGATCAATTCATTCTCTTTAAAGGGTTTTTCGATAAAATCGTCGGCAATATTGTTAATTTGATTTAACAGGGCCCGGTCCTTGTAAACAGCGGACATCAGAACAAGGTGAATATACTTCAGGTTCTCTACTTGACGGATTTTCTCGCATAACTCGATACCACTGATTCCGGGTAATAAAATATCTATCAAAACCAGATCCGGTTTTTCATTCTCAATGATGTTATAACCGGTTTTACTGTCATAGGCCCTCAGCACTTCATATCCGTGGTTGGATAACCACCGTTCAGTGACGTCACAAATCAGCTTTTGATCATCAATGACCAGGACCTTTTTTTTCACGGTTTATCTCTTAACACCCATTATTAAATATATATTCATTTTTTATTTATTCAAAAAAAATGTCAACTATAATTTTAATTCCGACACTATTATAACATAAGTGAAAAACAACTATATACTAAAATCTTATCGATTTTTATCAAATGTATACCTGACGACCATTCAGCTTTATCACCAAACCTGGTTGACATACTGCAAAGGTCATGATATATCATATAACTCCAGGTATGAAAAAAATATTCGAACACTATAAGAGTTCATTAAAAGGCCCACCAGTTGAAGAGTTCCTTGATTTATTCTTTTTTAGACCTTTTGCATTTCCGTTGGTAAAGGTTCTTTATCACCTGCCCATTACTCCTAACCAGATCTCATTCCTTTCAATTTTGACCGGTTTTCTGAGCGCCTTTTTTTTCAGTCGCGGTATGCAAGGTTCCAACTTTGTGATAGCGGGATTACTTTATGGCCTAACCAGAGTTTTGGATTGCAGTGATGGCATGATTGCCAGATTGAAAAAGAATGGTACGGCAACAGGTCGGATTGTTGATGGTTTGGTAGATTATATTAACGCGATTACAATCTATACTGGCTTGGCTCTCGGCCTGGCTAACTCAAACCTCAAACTTCCGGTTTCAACATGGATTCTCGTTCTATTAGCCGGAATAAGTATGGCCTTTCATTCTGTTGTGATTGATTTTTACAAGAACGAATATTTGGCCCATGCGATGAGAAGAAAGAAGTCATCGCTTGAAGAGAGGGAACTTTTTTCCGTTGAACTGGAAAAACTAAAAGGTAAAAGGGGAAAGTTTTTTGACCGCTGGTTAATTCAGGCTTACCTCCATTATCTCAGCCTTCAGGTGGGATGGAAGAAAATCGGTAAAACAAAAGAATACGATTACCATGCCTATAGTTTTGCCAATAGATACCTGATATGGCTGTGGTCCATTATTGGTTCATCGGGATACATCTTTTTTCTAATGGTAACCTCCATAGCTGCCAAACCAGAGCTCTTTTTCATTTATTCGCCAATTTTCGCAAATATCTGGCTGGTGATTATATGGTTGGTACAGATCAGGACCAATAGAAAATTAACCGACCAGAACCAAGGATAACCATTTCATTCTCTGATTTAAATGGCAGGGAAATGATATAAACGCTCCTGAGAGAGTTTGAGATGATAAAGTGGGGAATATGAGAGCCTTAAAGAGAATACTTTCAATTCATGGACACCATGCCATCTTCGGCCTGGCCGTCATCTCCTTAACCTTGTTGATTATCTGGTGGACGATGTTTTTGCTATCCTCCATCAGACAACAAAGATCGCTATATTTAGAAAATGTTGGTTCCGCTCTGAATTACCTGGCCATGAAACTGGGCGTAAACCCGGAACAACCAAGTGTTGGCACTCTTTTTGCGGATAATCGGTTTGAGATTCTAATGCAGAAACCCCTGAAGGGGAGGCATATTAAATCGCTTGCTCCACGGTGGCCACGTTATTATCTTCAGGTTCATGAATCTGTGTTGCAGGATATTGATAGCACCTATAGCCGTAAGAAATTTATGGTAATCGGTGAATCTTCTTTCTTTTTTTTGCTGATTCTGTCCAGTATCTATTTTGTGTATCAATATGTTAAAACACAGAAATGTTCCAACCGTGCGATGGAAACTTTCTGGACCCATGTAACCCATGAAATTAAAACTCCCATCTCTGCTGTTAAGGCCTTTCTTGAGAGTGTCAGAAATCAGTCGATCAGCAAAGCAAACTTATTACCGTATGTAAATATGGCATTACAGGAGGTTGAGAAACAGGAAAAATTTGCCAATAACATATTGGCGGGATCGGCCATGATATCGAATAAATACCTTGATCCACTGCCACTGGAGAAGGTTTCCCTGGTACATTTTGTTCATAATTATTTTAAGAATCATCTGTTGGATCTGAGCAAATCCAGGGTAGAATTGATTATGCAAACAGGTGAACGGCAGCATGTACAGGCCCTGTGTAATAAAAACGGGTTAAAGATTATCCTGGATAATATTGTTGACAATGCCTTAAAATATGGACCTGACAAATTAAAATTATTTATTCATGTTTATTCTGAAAAAAGAAATTCAGTCATTTCAATTAAAGATAATGGTCCGGGAATCAGTCCGGAACTGAATGACAAAATATTTGATGCTTTCCGCTACTTGAGCGGGCAGATATTGGTGCGAAATCATGGCGCTGGCATGGGACTCCATATTTCCCGGAACCTGGCACGAAATATGAAGGGGGATATCCAGGTTCAGACTGATGAAGGTCATTGCGGAGCATGGTTTAAGATTCATTTGCGGGCAGGTAACAATGGGATATAAAATTGCCCTGGTTGAGGATGATCGCCTGATCCAGCAGATGATGAAGATCAATCTCGAAAACCAGGATTACCAGCTTTCTTGTTACTTCAAAGGAGAAGATCTATTGCAGGATGTTGGTTCTGAATCCTTTGATGTGATTGTACTGGATCTTATGTTGCCGGGTATAACAGGGCTGGAAACACTGCAGAAATTAAGGGAAAAACAGGTAAATACACCGGTTCTTGTTTTGACTGTACGTAAGGAAATGCAAAACAAACTGGCCGCGTTTAATTTTGGGGCGGATGATTACCTGGTAAAACCTTTTAATATGGATGAGCTGATTGCCCGAGTCACAGCCCTGCTGCGCCGCAGCCATGGCAACCGCTCCATACCGGCCGATCAAATTTTGATTATTAATAAATTTCATATCAATCTCGCCACACGGGAATGCAGCTGCGGCAAGGGTAATACCCTTCTCTCTGAAAGGGAAATAAAACTATTGTCATATTTTGTCTCCCATTGTGGTGTGACTCTGAAAAGGGCTGATATTCTTGAAGAAGTGTGGGGTATGGATGTATCTCCCACACCTCGCACGATTGATAATTACATCGTAAAATTTCGCAAATTGTTCGAATCTGATCCAAATAATCCCAAACACTTCATCTCAGTACGCAGTAGCGGCTATCGCTTCGAAAAGTAATCAAAATCCCATAATTGTCACCATATTGTCATTTATGGTTGCATTCGCGAATCCAATCAAGTAAAAGAAGATTTTTGGTAATCGCCGGGGGGTGTTATATGAAAAGAGTTTTACCATCAATTGTTTTGATTGGGGCAATGGTAGTGTTTTTGTTTGGAGGATCTCTCCTCTCAATGGCTGCGGTTGGGACGGATAATCCCACAGACGACAAACAGGCGAAGAAAGATAAAAAGAAGGAGAAATCCATTCACCACCAAATCGTGGTGACCGCTACCAGTTCTTTACGTGATAAGTTTGAGATACCACAGACTGTCTCGGTAATAAACGATACAGTAAT
>CBFDCH010000069.1:0-8222 GCA_965603235.1 uncultured bacterium
TGACATTTTTGACTTCAGAATAAATTGTGGTTTCAGTATCCTTAATGGTTAACAGAGCTCTTTTCAGGTTCAGTTTGGCCTGGGTTAATTGGGCTTTCTCCCGGGCAAAACTCAGAGGCACGGTCAGGTTGAATCTGATGGAATAGTTCTTATACAGATTGCCCACCACATCCTGAATGGTATCCCAGACATCCTTGGAAACAGAGCCTACTACCCGGCCGCCAAACAGGGGATTTCCTCCCTCAAAAATTAGCTGGTCACCGCCCCGGCCGGCTGAGTAGTATGTTGCGGTAACCTGCAGGTCGGGCAGCATCTGGTTTTTGGCATAGCGGACGCGAATGTTGTAATTTTTTAAATCGAGTCGGGCCTGTTCCATTTCCGGACGGTTTTTCAGGGCTTCCAGCAGAAAATCATTAAAATTTACTTCCACGGCTCGGGTTTCCGGTTTATCTACCGGAACTATTTTTTTGTTGTCCTTTACCAGATTGAGGGTTTTTTTCAATGCTTCCTCTGCGATTTGCAGCTGTTGTTCTGCTTGAATGACACTGCTTTCGTTGCGGGCTTTTTCGGCCTGTGCCTCCAGAATATCAATCTTGGCGGATGTACCCACCCTTACTTTAACTTCGTTTTCTTTTAGCAGGTCTATGGACCGGGCCAGGGCCATTTTTTGGGCTTCCAGATTTTGTTCAGCAAAAACCAAATTCCAGTAATCGCTCTCTGCCTTGTAAACCAGGTTGATGATTTGCAGGCGGAGCTGATGCAGCGATTTTTTATAATCATTATTGGTAAGATAAATCTGATACTTACTGGCAAGAGAACCAAATCCTTTTAATAGAGGTTGGGTGAGGGAGAAGCTTAATGCGGAAGAGATACTGGGATTGAGGGTTGAAATGACCGAGTTGGATTTGGTTCGTGTATTGAGCATATCAATGGACAAAGTACCGCCGGTGAGCAGTTTCTGAGACAATCCCAGGTTGAGCTGCAGGTTTTCCTGGGTGGACACTCCTTTGGTGAAGATGTCGGTGGATGGCCTGTTGGATTCGTCGGCAGTGAAGGAGGCGGTAAATGTGGGCACAAAGTCGGCATTGTTCATTTTCAGGGTCTGCAGGTAGGTTTCCGGAGTAATCATCTCAATTTTTAAGGCAATGTTGTTTTTTAACGCGTTGTATATGGCATCTTTCAGGGAAAGCTCAATCGTTTCTTCGGTTGCTGAAATAAATGCCGGGCACAACAGGGTCAAGCAAAACACTAGGATCCAAAGATTCCTCATAGAACTCCTCCATTAATTAATTAAATACGAAAATATTATAAAAAAGTTGCGTTGTTTTTACATTTAACCCTTTTCTCAAAAAAATATAGGTCCTCTACTTGAAATCAACAAGGCTCCGGGAGTATAAACAAAGGAGATGATGGGCATGATTCGAGTCGGGTTAACACTTATTTTAAGCTTTGTAGCTTTTTATATATTAATGGTTCTTTTTTTATACGTATTCCAATCTCGTTTTATCTATTTTCCCGTTAAAGAGATAGGTGTTGATCCAGGGATGGCGGGTCTCGAGTTCAGGCAAATTGATTTTACAACTGAAGACGGTTTTAATATATCCGCCTGGTATATTCCAGCTGAAAATTCTAACCGTGTCCTCCTCTTCTGCCATGGCAATGCTGGAAATATTTCCCACCGGCTTGAATCGATCCTTTTGTTTCATCAATTGGGTTTGAATGTCTTTATTTTTGATTATCGCGGATTTGGCGCCAGTGAGGGGCGGCCCAGTGAACAGGGAACCTACCAGGATGTGGCTGGAGCCTGGGCCTATCTGAGAAATGAAATGCAATTCAAAAGCAAGGATATTATTTTATTCGGCAGATCTCTAGGAGCTACTATTGCTTCCTGGTTGGCGTGTCAGGAAAATCCCCTGGCACTTGTCATTGAATCCTCATTCCAATCTCTGGCGGATGTAGCGGGTAAACACTACCCGTTAGTCCCGGTACGATTGTTGTTGCGTCACCGTTACAATACCTCGGAGTATATCAAAAAAGTGATTTGTCCGCTATTGGTCATTCATAGTCAGGATGATGAAATTGTCCCATTTTCACATGGGGAAACTTTGTTTAGGCTGGCCAATGAACCCAAAACATTTCTTGCCGTCAGGGGAAGCCACAATGAGGGCTTCTCATTGTCACTTTCGGTTTACAAAGAGGGTATCAGTGAATTTTTGAGTTCTCTATGACTCATATTTAGAATTTATTCGCGGCCGGCTAAACGGGAATGGTTTTCCTGGATTAATTTTACCACCAGGTTTAGTAAATTATCATAGTCTTCCAGGTCGCCGGTCTGTTTGAACAGGATATTTAAACGCCCATACATTTTAAATTTGTTAAATTTCTTGGCCAGATCACCGTCTGGATCAACAACCAATTCATCTGTTTGATATGTTTCCGACGTTTTTTTGATTAAAGAGTGACCGATGGTAAGCAAACTTTCAAAGTTGGGAATGATAACGTCTTTTTCTTTATCCATGTTAATGACGTCGAAAAATGAATCATTGTTGTTCAATGATTTGAAAAAGGATACGGAAAAGATATTTTGGCTGTGGAATTCCGTGATAATACCGATTGATTTTTTAGTGGTGCTATAAAGGAAATCATATAAACCCGGCTGAAATGTTATTCCATTACTTTTCAATTTTAAGAATTTTACTACTTTGTTTTTCCAGGGGTCCATGATTTATTTATTTCCAGCCTTTATGAGCTGAATGATTTCCTCTTCAAAGTTGGCTGACAAAATCTTTTTTTCCGTTATTATAGCGGATATGAGATGGCTTGGAGTGATATCAAATGCAGGATTCATCACTTTAGTTTCCGGCCTGGCAATCTGTTGTTGTTGGAAATTTATGATCTCTTCTTTATCCCTCTCCTCAATGGGGATCTCTTTGCCTGAGGAGCAGGAAATGTCAATAGTGGAAGTTGGCGCTGCCACGTAAAAAGGTATCTGGTGGTGGTGAGCCAGGACTGCAATAGAATAGGTGCCGATTTTGTTCGCTGTGTCACCGTTTTTGGCGATTCGGTCTGCCCCGACAATCACAGCATCAATCAGTTTTTGTGACATGATATAACCGACCATGTTGTCAGTGATCAATGTTACGGGAATTTTGTCTTGCTGCAATTCCCATACAGTAAGACGGGCACCTTGCAGGTAGGGACGGGTCTCGCCGGCGATAACTTGAATCTCCTTACCTGCTTCAACGGCCGCTCGAATGACTCCAAGAGCAGTACCGAATCCGGCGGTTGCCAGGGCGCCGGCATTGCAGTGGGTTAATACGGTGCTCTTCCGGGTGAGCAGTTTTTGTCCGTTCCAGCCGATTTGTTTATTAATTTCAACGTCTTCCTGATCAATTCTTATTGCCTCTTTTATTAATTCCTCTTTCATCTTAGCGGGCTTGTGACGAAATTTTTTGAATACTTTTTCCATCCGGTCTGCTGCCCAGAATAGATTTATGGCCGTTGGCCTGGTGTGGGTTATGGCCTGCTGAACCTCCTGAAACTGATGGTCGTGGTTTTGGTTACTATGCAGCATGCCGAGAGCAATTCCCATGGCAGCGGCCACGCCGATTGCTGGTGCTCCACGGATGACCATATTGGTAATGCTTTGGGCAACCTGCTGGTAATCGGTGTGCTCAATGATATTTTCCTGAATGGGCAGGAGTCGTTGATCGAGCATATACACTTTGTTGTTCTTCCATTCAATAACGGGATGCATGCCTTAACCTTTTGTTTGGATTTAGATTCTTAAAGTTGTCGGGTCAGGTGCCCCTACGAACCAAGATCTATTCACCAATGACAACGCTTTCTATTTATCTTATCCAGCCGGGCGGAATACCGGCTTTCCTTGCCTTGTCCGGGAGTGCAGCCAATTCTTGTTGAAGATTTTTTAAATTTTCTTTATTGGCATTCAATTTTGGAGTCAACTGGTCAATTTGTTTTTTTAATGCCGCTTTCTGGTATGGCAAATCCATAATGAGATGGTCAGTATGAAGTTTATTGAGGCTTAATTGCTGCTCGTTTACGGTTTCCTTGAGTTTGGCTATTTGAGACTCTAAATTCCTTTTCATACTTTGCCAATACTCTTTTTCCCTGTTCCGGGGTGGTTTTTTTAACGGGGCAATTTGTTGTGTTCCAGGCTCAGTTTTTTTGTCCGATACAACCTCGATAAGGGTATACCTGGCGTTTTTGAACTTCAGCTTGCCAATATTATCGTTGGTAATAACCAGTGAGGGTTTTTTCTGATTTTTTTTCCTCTGTTTTTCCTTTTTTTTGAGGTCCACCAGGTCGATCTTATCACTGAACAAGCAAGGTGAAAAACCGTTTACCATGATGAATAGAAAAATGACACAAGATATTATTTTCATTTACCTATCACTTGGATGGTGACCAGCCTGTTTTTCCTCCTCTCAACTTCACTGGTGTTATCAAACGGAGCTTCTTTTTCGCCATAAAAGTAGCTTTCTATAACACTTTCGTTAATTCCGATTTCCTTAATTAAAAACTCCTTGACTGCTTCCACACGTTCTTGTGAGAGTTTTAAGTTGTGTTCCAAGTTGCCAATGCTGCAGGCATATCCTTTTAAAATAACCACATATTGTGGCTTGCTGGCAATAAAAGTCTTTATCTCTTCCAGCGCGTTCTTCATGCTGTCACTGATTGTTTTGCTGTTCAGATCGAATAGAACATTGGTTTCATTTGTCTCCTGGCCAGGTTGGGCTGTGGTTGGTTCTTTTTTAACGGTACCTACCACTGGAATTTGTTCTGTTTGTCCGGGTATCGCGGTTTGGGTCTGTTGTTCGTCGGGAAGGAGTACAAGTTTGGTCCCTACTGAAACCGGGTGGCTCACTTCCAGGACTTTCACAGTTGAGTTGTTATTTTGTACATTGATTACAATACCGGTACCGATAATCAAAGGAGGAAGGCTTTTCTTTATTTTTTTGTAGAACAATACGAAATTACCCCGGGATACTTCTGCTTTACCAAAATCAGTTGTCACATAGTCATGTGTTGCCGGATTATCTTTTTCAATTCTGTTGAGAACATTGGCATAAACAATGTTGCCCACCAAACCGGTTTTGGGGATTTTGCTTTCTTTATAGCTGACAGGTTTTCCGATAACGATTTTTTCGGGCTTGTGGGGAATGGCATAATCACCAATATTTACATCATAACATCCTTGTATAAGCCTTATTTGACCCTTATCCTCCCAGACCCCGGTTACTGTTGCCAGGGATTTTCTTGTAAATAGAATTCCCAGGCGGCCGTTGGTCAAGGGATTAAAAACAGAATGGCCTTTAGAGATTATCATCAGTGAGTCACCCTCTTTTAAGCCATCTTTCGATCCTTTGTTTATATATAGCTTGTCTCCGTCGGTGTTCAAGTCTTTACTGCCCATCATTTCGCTGCCTACAATTTTTATGTCCATGGGGAATTTTTTTGCTATGAAGTAAGAGCACATTAAATCGCTTTTTGAAATCAAGACCTGCTTGCCCTGATAGACGTAGGTTGATCTCTGATCCAATGGTTTTTCTTTTTTTTGACCGGAGATGGAAAAAACCAATGCGAGTAATATACTGAAAATAATTATTTTTTTCATTTTAGGCTCCCTAAAAAATTGTATATCCCCTCTAGCTGGAGATTTGGGTAAATTTCCCAAAAACAAAACATCACATTTTTTATAAACCAAAAAGATTTTTTTGTCAAGTTTGCCCTCTTTCCTGGAGCTTGATTTTAATTAAAAATTGACATCACTTTTAATTTATAGTAATAAATAAAAAGAGTGAAAAAAGGAGATAGATGGCTTATCCCATTATCCAATATCCAGTTTCCTTAGCTCTGAAGAAGATTTTAAAGGATGGAACTTCAGGAGAGCTTATTGTCAGAGATAATGATCTGAAAAGAAGTATATATTTTAAAGAGGGCAGGCTTGTTTCCGCCAAAACCAATGTAATCCATGAGCGTTTTGGAGAAATATTATATAAATTGGAGAAAATTGACAGCGCCCAATTTCAAGATTTGTCCAGGCTTCTGGAAGGGAAAAACAAAAAAATCGGCGAAATACTCATTGAACATCAAATCCTTAATGAAGAGGATGTTTCTTCCGTCCTGACCGCCCAGATGAAAACCATTTTATTGGCTACTTTTTTACTGGCAACCGGAGAATGGGAATTCGTTCTAAAAGAACCTGCCCTGGTTGATGACTACAAGATTTCAATAGATCTGTAATCAGTAATCATAGCTGGTATTCGCGAGGGAGGGAATGTTTCTTACTTCAAAAACAAGTATTTTTATCACTCTCCCCAGATAGCGCCAATGACAGAAACTCTAAAGGACAACCTGCCTCACGATTTAATCGATTTCTACAACCAATTGACCAGCTATAGGGGAGGAACAAACGATCTGATTATAAGTAAGCTGGAATCCTCAGACAATCAGTACTGGCAAAACATAGCCATTCTATTCTTGTTGAGCACACTGACATTTGTCGAAATGGCTGTGAACAAGGAATTGAGTCAGAATATTGAAGAGATTATCGAGTTATTCGAGAACATCAAGGCCAAAAAAATCGATTACTATCAACTTTTTAACCTGTCTCCATCCGCCTCGCTGGATGAGATAAAAACTGTATATTTTAAGTTTGCCAAGAAGTATCATCCGGACAGAATACAATCCGCACCCGATCCGGATATTAAAGATAAGGCCAATCTCGTATTTGCTGAAATTAACAAGGCCTATGAGATTCTGAGTAATGAAGACCGCAAACAAAAGTATGACGAAAAGGGCTTCAATGTTGAAGATGCTCAATCGGAGATGATTGATCGAAATCTCTCAGAAAGAGCCAAAATGCTCTTCCGCAAGGCAAAAACATTGTTTTCTCAAAATAAATTTTGGGAAGCAGCAACATTGATGGATGAAGCGGTTAATCTCGATCGGAATAAGGCAGCTTACTTTTTACTGCTTGGGCAATGCCAGGTAAACATACCCTCCCTGAGAAGAATGGCAGAAAAAAATTTAGAGCGGGCCGTTGAATTGGATTCCTGGAATGCCGAGGCACATTATACAATGGGAATTCTTTTCATAAATGAGAATATGAAGAGGCGAGCCGAAGGCTTCCTGAGAAAAGCAGTTTCAATTAATCCGGATCATGATAAGGCCCGCAAAAAATTAGAAACGCTTCTCAATATTAAGCCACAGAAAAAGTCATTTGCCCTGTTTTCCAAAGGGAAGAAAAAATCCTAATCGTCAGCTGATTTATCCTTTTTTATGATCTCTTTACGGTGTTTCTGCCGCCATTTTTCAATGGCATGGTGATTGCCCGTCAACAATACCTCCGGCACAGTTTTCCCTTTGTAGTTTCTGGGTTGGGTATACTGGGGGAAAGTGATCTGGTTCTCCTGGTAAAAGGAGTCGCTCTCCACAGATTCTGGATTTCCTATTACTCCGTCCTGCATGCGGCTCACACTTTCAATCAATGCCTGGGCGGCTACTTCTCCACCCATCAAAACATATGGGCCCAGGGATATCTCTTCATTGACACAATGATCGATCACCCGTTGATCCACCCCTTCGTATCGCCCACAAACCAGTATTAGATGCGTGTCCTGAGCCAGTTGTTTGACTTTTTCCTGGGTTAATTGCGGAGCATATGCGGAAAAAAGGATTACCTTTCCCCTTTGTTTCTCCTGCACGTGGTCAATGGTGTTGAACAAGGGTTCCGGCTTCATTACCATGCCCGGGCCACCACCAAATGGCCTGTCATCCACTTTCCGATGTTTGTTGTTGGTGAAATTGCGGGGGTCATAGAGATCAATTTGGAGAATTCCCTTATTTACAGCTTTTCCGATTAATCCGGACTGGATAAATGGGGCAAACAATTCGGGGAAAATTGAAATAACGGAGAATATCATGGGTTGTTTAAACCTTTTAATCCTTCTGGAGGGTTTATAAGGATTTCTCTTTTTTTCGAATCAATTTTATCTACAATATTTGCATTGTATGGAACCAGTATTGTTTTTTCTCCGAATTCAATCACGATGAGAGGATTGTCTGATGCAACCTCAACACGTTGAACTTTTCCCCAAAGTGAACCATCCCGATCAAACACTTTAAACCCGATGATGGTTGGTTCAGTTTTTGTTTTTGCCTTTCCGCCTTTCCCTACCTACTACCTACTATCTACT
>CBFDCH010000070.1:0-8188 GCA_965603235.1 uncultured bacterium
ATATAATCCAGAAATATTTCCATCATCGTCGATATCCATTGTTTCTGATGTTGGTTTTGCAGGAAGTCCAGGCATTGTTGTAATTTTACCAGTCATAGGTACTAAAAAACCGGCACCTGCAGAAAATTTTATCTCCAATGCCTCCTCCCCCGCATTCCTCTGTTACCTTGCCAAGCAGTCTGGAGTGAAACGGTTCATTTATGCAGGTTCCTGCTCTGTCTATGGGTATACGGTGAATGAATTATACGATGAGACCTCCCCCGCCATCTCCAGCTATCCTTATGGCATCTCAAAATTACAGGGGGAAAGAGCGGTTATTCAGATGATAGAGGATGGGTTTTCCGTCATCGCATTGCGTCAAGGGACGGTAGGGGGATACAGCCCGCGGATGAGGTTGGATCTGGTGGTGAACACCATGTTTAAAACAGCCCTTACCACAAAAATCATCAATGTCAACAATCCTGCTATCTGGCGTCCGATTCTGGCAATCCAGGATGCAGCCACAGCTTATATCCGTGCGATTGAAGCCAATGACACCATTTCTGGTATTTTTAATGTGGCATCCGGCAATTATACTGTGGGTGAAATTGGTGATCTGGTCAAATCTGGTGTAAAGAAACACCTCAATGAAGACATCAAATTAAATATCAAGCACATTGAAGATTATCGAAATTATAAAGTAAGTATAAAAAAAGCACAAAAAGTACTCAGTTTTCATCCACAACATGGAGTGGAAACCATCATTAAGGAACTGGTTGAAAACCTTAATAAATTTAAGGATTTCGAAAATCCCAACTATTACAACATCCAGGTATTTAAAAAGATTTCAAAACAATAACAATGGGATAACTCAATCATGAAAGGAATCATTCTGGCAGGCGGTTTGGGTACCAGGCTCTATCCGATCACCCATCCGATTTCCAAACAATTGCTTCCGGTGTACGATAAGCCGATGATCTATTACCCCCTGTCCACCCTAATGTTGGCCGGCATAAAGGAAATTTTAATCATTGCCATGCCAAATGAAATCCCCCGCTTCAAACAATTGCTCGCTGACGGCTCTCATCTGGGAATTTCTATCTCCTATGCCGAACAAGCAAATCCCAGAGGACTGGCCGATGCTTTTATTATTGGGGAAACGTTTATTGACCGTGACAACGTATGCCTTATCCTGGGAGACAATATTTTCTACGGACAGGATCTCACCAAGATGCTTCAAGAATCTGCCAATTTGCAAAATGAAGCCATAATCTTTGGATATTATGTCAAACAACCCCAGAGGTACGGGGTGATCGAATTTAATCCACAGGGTGAGGTTATCTCGATTGTGGAGAAACCGGCTACACCAAAATCCAATTATGCAGCCGTTGGCCTCTACTTTTACGACAATAGTGTGATTGAAATTGCCAAGAATATTAAACCCTCAACCCGTGGTGAACTGGAAATCACCGCTGTAAACAACCATTACCTGCAACAGCGCAAATTGAAAGTGAAATTAATGGGACGTGGGTTTGCCTGGCTGGACACCGGTACCTGCGATTCATTGATCGACGCAGCATTATTTGTAAGGACAATTGAAGAACGTCAGGGACTAAAAATATCTTGTGTTGAAGAGATCGCTTTTCGCCTTGGCTATATCACCAATCAACAACTAAAAACTTTAGCAAAGAAATATGAAGCCAGTGAATACGGTCTTTATTTAAGCGGTTTAATTGGGGATTAATTTCATTGATCCTTTTTCAAAGGATCTTTCTGGCTGGTTTGCGGACTTAGATCAGTCCCGGGTTTGGTAGCGTCCTCATTCTTAATCTTATCATCGGCCCCATCAGTTTCAGGCTCCCCTATCACTATTAAAGGATCTGTACTCTCATTTAACTCTGCTTCATCCACAATCTCTATTTCCCGGTCGGAACCGTTGCTGGTGCGATAGAATTGGATGATGGGTTCGGTTTTATCGAGTTTATCAAATGTTTGTGTTGATTCTTCATCCCCGTTTATATGAATATTCACTCTCAATGTTTTATGAAACATGTCAATATGAACAATCCTCAAATCGACATTCTCATTCTTCTCAATCAAATTAAGTTTTAAGGTGATCTCTTGCAGCTGATTTACGGATAAATACTCTCTGTAGGAGAGTTCCGCCCGGATTTCAGCATAATCGCCACGATCAAAATTATCAATTCTCAGCACGGAAAAGCCGTGTTTATCAAAGGCATCGTAAATCTTGTTTGGATCAAGGGTATTTAACATCGGTTAAGCATTCACCATATCGGTCAGGTTGACAACTTTCCGGCTTGCAGGGCTTGTACTCCGCCCAACTTAAACGATGGCAACAGCCGCGTCACTTTATCTACATAAGAGGTATTGTTATATCGATAGCCATTGTTATACAGATGGAGCGCCCGGCCTAGATTTCCCCTGGATTCTTTATAATAACGGTCAAATATTTCCACTCCCAAGCCAATATTATAATCTATATCAAAAATTTGAGAATCATTGATGGACAGCTCTTTCCGCCACACCGATAGATTCACCTGCATCAGGCCATAGGCGCCACGATTGGAAACAGCTGTGGGATTGTAGTTACTCTCCACCTGAATAATACTCAATAACAGATTAGTATCATAGCCATACTGATTACTCTTTTTATAAACACTGTCAAGGATTTGGGAATATAAAGGGTATCTCTTATCAAAATAACCGACTTTATAGGTCAAAAAATCAATGGTTTTTAATTTTTCCCTGTTAATATCTATCTTTTTTCCTAGTGATATTACCTGATTCTGCATGGCGGATATGGTTTGGATCTTGGCTTCATATTTTTGTTTAAACTCAACAGTGGCAATGTCCACTACCTTCAATCCGATGTAAATTAAAATTACATTCATATAGATAACTTTTCTTTGATTATTCTTAAACATGGTACTTCACCTCATGTATCAGTACATTAATATACTAAAAATAAAAAAAAAACAACCGCTCAGGTGATCTTAACCTCTATATTGGTGCCTTTAATACGATGGCTGATATAGTAGGATTTATAAAAAAACATTTTCGAATGAGGGGTTTTTAGGTAGATTTCTACGATGGTTGTTTTCCATTTCCCGGCATTTTTTTGAAATGCTTCAACTCCACTGGCCTGGTAGCCAAAATCAGAAGTCAGTTCATACATAGGACTCTCTTTTCCAGAGGGCAGTGGCTGCTCGAAAAATTTCTTAACCTGCTCTCCCAGAAATTTCTTATCTTCCACAAATTTAAACAATCCGGAGACAAAAAGATCCTTCAATTCTTGCTCACCGGTATTTCTAATCTGAAAGGAGAATTGAGGCGTCAGTATGATTCCCTTGAAAGTTTTGGTGTCCACCTTCTGTTTAACCACCCACCGGGATGAGACGTTGAATATCTCAATAGAAGATTTTAATTCATCAATACTTACCGATTTATCGACAATCGCAAATTTAAATATTAAGATGAAAATCAGCAAAGAGGATATCAGGATAGCATTCAACCACAACCTGGAGCGGCTCGATTTGGTGTAGTCCTTCAGTATCCCATCTTGACCTGAATGATTGTTAGACTCTTGATTCATTTTTAAACCTATCGACGTTTATTATAGCATAAACACTGTTACTAACCTATATTTGCTTCTTTTCTATTTCGTTTATCTCGGTAGTGTGTTAAAATTCATGTAATAATAAATTGGAAAAAAAGGATTCGAATCGAGTGAAAATTGCAATCATGTCAGATTCTCACGACAACACGGAAAATACCGCACAAGCTGTTAACATAGCCAACGAAAGAGGATGTAAGGCTTTATTCCACCTGGGTGATATCAACTCTCCCTTTTGTGCTGAACAATTATCGGCCTTTCGTGGCAGGGTTTCAGCGGTTTTTGGGAATTGTGACGGCGAGGTGGTGGGATTAAAAAAGACATTTAACTCATTCGCTGGGGATATCCAAAAACCACCGTTTGAACTGGAAATGGATAATCAACGGATGATTTTATTGCACGAACCAATCCTGTTAGACGACCTCATCCATTCAGAGAAAATCGATTATATCTTCTACGGCCACCTGCACACCGTTGATCTGCGACAGGAGCGGCATACCTATATTTTAAATCCGGGGGAAATTGGAGGCTGGGTACACCACCAACCCTCTTTTTTCATTTTAAATACAGATCTCAGCCATTTTGATAAAATAGAGTTACAAAAAAATTAGATGGCCTATATAATACTGTTTATTTTAGTTATATTGAGTCATTTGTTCTATTTCTTTGATGTAAGTTTCAGGAGTTTCTCTAAAATTTCCCTGGCCGGTTTTCTTAATGACCTTGATAAGGAAAACATAAAAAAATTTGATTTTGTCAAAAACTATGAATCACTGAAAAATTCCCTCCGGGCCTTCTCCTTTTTCTGGCAGTTAGCTCTGTTCGTATACGGCTACTTGTTTTTGAAATCACATATTCCCAACAGCGACACCGTTTACCTTCTGCTCATCCTGATAATATTTTTCCTATTACTTTTTAACGGCCTGCTTTATAATCTGGCCTATAGGAAAAAGGAAAAAATTTTAAAGGTTATCATTCCCCTCTATTATTTACCCTGGTTCTTTTTTTATCCCATCACTCGTATCCATATGGCCCTGGCCCCCAAGGAATCACCCGCTAAGAATAATGATTCTGATGATCTAAGTGATGAGGAGCTTGAGGTTTTCTTTGAGGAGAGCGCCAAAGAAGGTGTTATGGAAAAGGAAGACAAGGAGATGATAGAGAGCGTCCTGGAGTTTGGCGATACATTGGTCAAAGAGATCATGACTCCCCGCGTAGATATGATCTACGTGAATATTAAAATCAGTTTAAAAGACCTGGTTCAAAAAATCAACGACAACAAAAAGTCCCGCTATCCGGTTGTTTCGGACAGGATTGATAATATCGAGGGCATCATACTCTCAAAAGATGTGTTTAACTATTGGGACAAAAATAATTTTCAGATAAACAACATCCTGCGCCAGCCATTCTTTGTACCTGAAACCATGAGGATTTTCGAACTGCTGAAAGAGCTACAAAAGGAGAAACAAAAGTTTGCCATTGTGGTGGATGAGTTCGGCGGTATCTCCGGTGTGGTTACCATGGAAGATATCATTGAAGAGATTGTTGGAGAAATCCAGGATGAATACGATGATGATAGTCCGCAAATAATACAAAAGAAAGACCACTTCATAGTCAAGGGAAATGCTGATATTTCAGAAGTGTGTGACCTGTTGCACCTTGAGATTGAAGAAGAAGACTTCCAGACCGTGGCGGGATTGATCAGTTACAAACTTGGAAAAATTCCCAAGCGGCAGGATTTCGTAACCATTGACAAATATCGCTTTGAAGTGCTGGAAATTGAAAAAAACAGGATTAAAAAGGTTAAAATCTACAGTGACCAAAAAAAAAACTAAAAACATTCGCTCCGGATATGTGGCCATTGTTGGCCGCACCAATGTGGGAAAATCAACCTTCCTGAACGCCGTTTTGGAAACCAAGGTATCCATTGTTTCCAATAAACCGCAGACAACACGCAATCAGATACTGGGAATCAAGACCTCAGCCCAGGGGCAAATAGTTTTTCTGGATACCCCCGGCATTCACCGCCCCTTTTTTAAGCTGAATGAAAAGATGATGAAAGATGTGCACCGATCCTTGCAGGAGTGTGACCTGATCTTATATTTCATTGAAATTGATGACAAACGTGCCGACGAATTTTCCCTCTCTCTCTTTAACAATTTAAAGAAAAAAGTATTTCTCGTTATAAATAAGATAGACAAACGCAACAAAGGTGAAGCATTAAAACGGATAGATTTCTTCAAGGACAAATATGAGTGGAGTGAAATCATCCCTATCTCAGCCCTGAATAAGCTAAACCTGGACCTTTTACAGGAACTTATCTTTCAAAATCTTCCCAGTCATGAATTGTACTACTCTGCTGAAGAATACACCATCCAATCTGAAAGATTCTTCCTCTCCGAACTTATCAGAGAGAAAATACTCCATTTTACCCGTGATGAACTGCCATTTGCCATCATGGTTAAAATTGAGGATATAAAAGAAAAGGAAACAATATTCGTGGTTTATGCCAATATATATGTAGAGACTAAATCACAAAAAAAAATCGTGGTTGGCAAACAGGGCAGCCTGGTTAAACGTATTGGAGAATTAAGCAGGATTGAGTTAGAAGACTATTTCGAAAAAAAAGTTTACCTGGATCTTCAGGTAAAAGTCTCCCCCAAATGGCGTAATTCACCTTATCAACTCCCCTCTGATCCCTATCAGCAATAACTTCATCTCGCATTCCCTGAACCCTCAAAACCTTGACATATGGGCCAAAATAAGCGAAAATAGCCTGTAATATTATAATATGGAGCGACAAATGCCAGAGGAAAAGAATATCAACTGGAAAGAAACCCTTAATCTACCGCAAACCGATTTTCCGATGAAAGCCCAGTTAAACCAGCGGGAACCTCAGCTTCTCAAAAAGTGGCAGGAGCATGACATATATCAAAAGATATTGGCTGACCGTCTGGGAAAAGAGATTTATATTCTGCATGACGGACCTCCATATGCCAACGGCAGTATCCACCTGGGCACCGCCCTGAACAAAATCTTAAAAGATTTTGTAGTAAAAACCAAATCAATGGAAGGATTTTATGCCCCCTACACCCCGGGCTGGGATTGCCATGGTTTACCCATTGAAATCAAGGTTGATAAACTACTGGGCGACAAAAAGAGGGACATGAATATCCTGGATATACGCTGTAAGTGTAAAGAATACGCAGAAAAATATGTTGACATCCAGAGGCAGGAGTTCAAAAGACTCGGAGTGTTCGGGGACTGGGACAATCCTTATAAAACCATTCACCCCTCTTATGAATCTTCGGTTATCCGCTATTTTAAATCTTTTGTAGAAAAAGGAAACGTTTATCGGAGCAAACGTCCGGTATTCTGGTGCATATCCTGTGAAACCGCCCTGGCTGAAGCTGAAGTTGAATACCACAATCACACATCGCCCTCAATATATGTGAAATTTTTGCTCCTTGATACCCCTGACATTTTAAAAGAACATTCAGATAAAAAAATCAATGTTTTGATCTGGACCACCACCCCGTGGACCATACCCGCCAACCTGGCCATTGCCCTGCATGCAAACTTTGACTACGCATTATTTGAAATGAATGGAGAATACTTTATCGCCGCCACCCGGCTTATCCCTGTTATCGCTGACCTGGCCACGGCACAATATAAGATTTTAACTCAGTTTAAAGGATCCGACCTTAAGGGGTGTCAAAGCAAACATCCGTTATATGACCGTAAATCACTCATCATAAACCAGGATTATGTTGACCTGGAGACCGGAACCGGATGTGTACACACAGCTCCCGGTCACGGTGAAGAAGATTATCGAGCAGGCCTGGAATTTGATCTTGACATTTACTCTCCTGTGGGCCCTGCCGGCCATTTTGACCACACCACCGGCAAATATGAGGGAAAAGTTGTGTTTTCCACCAACAAAGAGATTGTTGAAGATTTGGACAATAATCAGGCTTTGATCTATCAAATGGACATTGATCACTCATATCCACACTGCTGGAGGTGCAAGAATCCCGTCATCTTCAGAGCGACTGAACAATGGTTTATTGCCATGGATAAAGGAGATTTACGATCAAATGCTCTTGAAAAGATCAAATCGGTTGAATGGCTCCCTGCCTGGGGTGAGGAACGAATTTCCAATATGATCGAAAACAGACCCGATTGGTGTATTTCTCGCCAACGCGACTGGGGTGTCCCCATTCCAATTTTCTATTGTGAGGCGTGCGATGAACCGCTCCTGGACCTTCAAGCCATTAACAGAGTTGAAGCTTTATTTAAAGAGAAAGGCTCAGATTCATGGTATCAGGAGGAAATTGCCGCCCTGTTACCGGCCGGAACCACTTGCGCCAAGTGCGGCAGTAAAAATTTCCAAAAGGGAAAAGATATTATAGATGTCTGGTTTGAATCAGGATCATCCTTCTCTGTACTGGAAGAATATGAGAATCATAAATTTCCGGCCCATATGTACCTTGAGGGAGGTGATCAATATCGCGGCTGGTTCCATTCTTCTCTATTGGTAGGGATAAGCGGAAAAAATGAATCCCCATATAAAAC
>CBFDCH010000071.1:0-8164 GCA_965603235.1 uncultured bacterium
AAGAGATAAAAACTCTTTAATTCCAGCCGTTAAAGGGGCAAAATACATCTACCATTTGGGGGCTGAACTTCATACGATATGCCGCCAGCGTTTTTTAGATACCAATGTCAATGGCACCAGAAATCTTTTAGAGGTTGCCAAAGAACATAGCCGGGAAACTCTCAAACGGTTTTTATTTGTTTCCAGCCAGGCAGCGGTGGGACCCGCAACGGATGAAAATCCGATAGATGAAACCCGGGCTCCCATGGTTCCAGCTGTCTCCTGGTACGGTGAGTCCAAGATGGAGGCAGAAAAGGTAAAGGAGGAATTTACCAACGATATCCCCATAACAACCGTTCGTCCTTCGACCGTTTATGGCGAGAGGGATCCAGGCATGAAGCAAGTATTCAACGCTGTAGCTTCCCATATTCACCCTAAAACCGGTTTTAAAAAAAGATTTACCGGTATGATATATGCACCCGACCTGGTTAAGGGAATGATAGCAGCGGCCACAAACCCGAAAACCATTGGAGAAACATACTTTCTGACCAATCCCAGCAACTATACTGTTATTGAAATGGTTAAGATTATGGCCAAAGGGATAGGTAAGCCCTGGGGAATCACTATTCCAATCCCAATCTTTTTTTTCCGTATTATCGCTCTATTCTCTGAATGGTTTTACCTGCTCTCCAGAAAAAAACCCCTTCCGAGCCGAGATAAGGTCCGTGACCTCTCTCAAGTATACTGGCTATGTACACCACAAAAAGCCAAAAAAGAGTTTGACTGGGAAGCACAAACACCCCTGGCTGAGGGTCTAGGAAAAACATATGACTATATTAAGAAGAATAAAATGAAAATGAAACAGATGCCGGGAGAAACCAAAGGACTCCTCTGGTTTAAATATTTTTCCCTCTCCTTGATAATGGGCATAATAATTGAGGCGCTGGCTATTTTTGGCAAAGTTTATTTCTTTTCACCTTCATGGCTGGTCTTTTTGGTGGTACCTCTCCTGTGGGGCCTTGTTTTTGGTTCAATTGCCATGTGGGTTCGCACCAAGGGCTTTATTGTTCAATTTATACCGGGTTTTATCATCCTGTTTGCTGCTGAATTACTCAACCATTACATCCTGCATAATTGGACATTCTATCATTTTTTTCAACAGGGAGATACTTGGAAAATTGTTCACCACTCCCTCTTTGGCATTGAAAATCCTCTTTTGAGAGCTGTCGTCTTGGGAGCAGCCACAGGTATTCTCATACCATTGCTTAATCAAATCATGAAACTATTTTATAAACTTAAGCAGAGGCAAGGTTAAAACAAAATAGGAGGAAATATGATAAAAAATGGGGAAAACGCATCAGTCGATCCAATCGAATTGAACGATCCCGATGTTCTGACCATTTTGCAGATCATAAAAAACACAATCGTGCGCCTAAAGGATAAAACCGCCGTTATTCTATGGAGTTCATTTTTACTCCTGATCTTATGGGGGGCTGAAGGCAACTTAAAGATTTTTTACAACCTCTTTGGAAGTACCTGGACCAACATCTTCCCGAATGTCGTGTGGAAAGAACAATTGGCCACTTTTGTAATGGGCTTTGTTCTCTTGGTTGTCATCCCCTGCTGCATCATCAAATTTGGCTTTAAGGAACGTCTGGCTGAGTATGGTTTGGGATGGCCCAAGAACCGAATCAAATTGGGAGCTCTCACTTTTTTTGTCACTCTGGTTGTTTCTCTGCCGGTTTTTTGGCTGGGAACAAAAAATCCTGAAATGGCCGCAGAATATCCTCTCTTTCGCCAGGCAATCACAACCTGGAGCGGATTCATTGTCTATGAGATAGTATATTTGCTGTTTTTCATCACCATTGAATTTATTTTCAGAGGTTATTTACTGTTTGGTTTATTCAAGATTAAGGACACGGAAGCCATTAAGGGGATTACAGGGATCAAGGGCCCTCTGCTGTTTGGAATTTATGCCATCCTCATTCAGATGTTATCCTATACCATGTGGCATATATCCAAACCCACACCCGAATTGATGGGAACCATCGTTTGGGGTGTTGCTCTGGGAGCAGTGGCTTTAAAAATCAGATCTATCTGGCCAATTATTGCTGTGCATTGGATACTGAATGTGTTTGTTGATCTACTCTTATGGAATGCTCCCTGATTGAATCTGACATAAACCATATTTGTACGACCCTTTTAAGAATTCAACATTCGCCGTACCTGTCTGGCCAAACCGTTTGAAGTGAAGGGTTTACGCAGATAATAACTATTTTTCCCGGATTCCATTTGTTTGTTCACCACACTCTCTGAATATCCGGTCATATATAGGACACGCAGCTTGGGATTTAAACGAACCAATTTCCCTGCCAATTGCCGGCCGCTCATAATAGGCATCACCACATCTGTTAGCAAAAGGTCAACGGTAGTGGTGGTTTTTTTCCACAAAGAAAGGGCTTCGATGCCATTTTTGGCTTCCAGGACCCGGTAACCGCATTCGGAAAGTATTTTAACCGCCAATTCCCGAACAAGTTCCTCATCCTCCACCACCATGATTGTCTCATCTCCCGATAATAGTTTATCGTTGTCCTGGATTGGCATGATTTCTTCTGCGGGTTCATCAACTCTCGGTAGATATATCCTGGCAGTGGTTCCCTGCCCCGGCTTACTGAAAAAGTGTATATAGCCATCATTCTGCTTGACAATACCATAAACCGTAGAGAGCCCCAGTCCGGTACCCATGCCCTGTTCTTTGGTAGTAAAAAACGGATCAAAAATACGTGACAGAGTCTCCTTCTCCATGCCGATGCCGGTATCAGTCACAGAGAGAAGCACATAGGGCCCCGGCTTTACATAAGGATATTTTTTTACAAAGGACTCACTTAAATCAATGTCCTGGGTCAAAAAAACCAACTTGCCGCCAGTGGTCATGGCATCGCGCGCATTAACAGCCAGATTCATTAAAATCTGTTCGATTTGAATGGGATCAGCTTTAATGTTACCCAGCTCATCATCCGGGACAAATTCAAATATAATATCTTCACCAATGACTGGCATCAACAAATGCTGGAAAGTCTCTAACACCTGGTTCAAATTTAACACCCGGGGCTGAATCATGGCTCGTCGGCTAAAAGCCAGCAGCTGTTGGGTTAATTCCTTGGAGTGATCTGCCGCTTTAATAATCCGCTTGAGGTAGTCTTTCAGGGGCGATGCTTCACCCAATTTACGCACAGTCATTTCACTATAGCCAATAATTGAGGTTAGCTGATTATTAAAATCATGGGCAATACCACCGCTAAGCCTGCCGATCGCCTCCATTTTCTGGGCCATAAACAATTGTCTCTCCAATTGCCTCTGCTCGGTGATATCCTGAATCACAGCGTCATAATAGGTGTAGTGACCCCTTGCGTCCTTGATGCCAACCGCTGAGATAAAGCAAGTAATATGTATGCCATCCTTCCGTTTTAGTTTTAAATCCGTATGCCTGACAAAACCTTTTTTTAGAATTGCATCTTCCAATTGTTTCTTGGTTTTTAATGAAGGATAAATTCCAGCAGTTTGCAGGGCAAGGAATTCTTTACGGCTTTTATATCTAAAAATTTTTATCGCAGCCGGATTGGCTTCAACAAATTTTCCAGTCGGACCCATCGTACACCGGCAAATCCCAACATTTAAATTATTTGTCAAGGTTCTGTACTTTTCTCTACTTTTTCTTAACTCAACAGTTCGAGCCTCCACCAATTCCTCGAGATGGTCCCTGTATATTTTCAGTTCTCGCTCGATCTGAATGCGACGACTGATGTCCCGGGCGATACATACAATACCCACCAGGTTGGCTTCTTGATCTTTTAGAACTGAACTTAAAAAACTGACATTAACCTTTTTGCCGTTTTTTTTCATGAAGGTTAAATCACATCGGCCCACCTTTGCGCCACGAACCAACATTTCACCACTTGTTCCAGTCTCTTTATCATTGTATAAAAACAGGTCCAGCGACTTGTGGATCAACTCATGTTCTCCATATCCCAGCATTTCAAAAGCCGCTTTGTTAACTGTAACTACCTTACCCTCAACATCAAGAAGTATTAGAGCATCGCCCATGGTAGAGATGATATTTTCGGCAGCCGTGGCAGGCGTAATCGTCAAAAATTTATATTTGACACTGGCATAAGCCAGGCCAATCACCCAAACAACAACCACCACATTGGCGATATTTGGTATAATGTGGATACGAAAAAGAGGCAGGATAATATCTACCAGGGTACCTAAGGGGAGACAGATCAATCCTGTGATACTGATCATCCTAATCTGCTTTTTTTTAATTTGGTCAGACGTTTTCTTCTCAAAAGAGAACAGAAAATGAAGCCCTGCCAACACAAATATGGACATATATAAATAAAAAAAATCAGCCCAGATAGAACTGGACCAAATCCCTGGCCAGCCATAGGAGTAGTGTACATGGTCTTCAACCAGATTGCCTGCCCATTGTTGATAAATAAAAATCATGGGGGGGAAAAAGAGGACAAGATAAATAATCCACTTGCTTAAAATCCTCCGCTGCTGAGTCAATACAAGGACAAACCATAAAAAAAGGGCACTGAAACTACACCAGCCAATCGATGAAATATTTTCAAAAATGGTGGCTGCGGCCTTGGTTGTTTGATAATTATGAATGAATATTCTGCCAAAACTCCAGATCGAAAAACTAGCAATCAGCGCAGCACAGGATCGATTCAGCCAGGATCGACGATTTTGTATAAACACATAAATGGCTAAAAATAACTGTGTGAAAAAACTGAAAAAATGAACAAACGTTAGTATTCCCATTTAGGATCAGCTACACAAACTTACTCTCTGTTTTCCAAATATATCAAAAACACTCACCACCGTTTTTCGCTGGCGTCCTGCTTAGCAAGGTGAATTTTTGGAATTCTCCCTCTCTCTATAGTAAAATAGTAAATTCTATGTAAAAATCTGTCAACTAAAAAGCAATTTTTATTCTCATATCCATTCAGGCTCTTTTTTTTAAAATTTTAGTAAAAAACCAACATAAAATAAAAAAAGGGCTTGAAATTTTTTTCTGAATGTATTAGTCTATTGCCAGTGGTCTTACAAGAAATCTTTGAGGAGAGTTTATAAAATGAGTGAAATGATTCACGCCAATGATACAAATTTTGAACATTTGCTCAATGATCCGAAAACCATAATTGTGGATTTCTGGTCTCCCACCTGCGTGCCCTGCCGGCAGATTGAACCCAGTCTGGAAAAAATTGCCCGCACCTACAAAAACCAAGCAAAGGTAGTAAAAGTAAATGTGAATGAATCTCCCAAAACATCCTCAAGATATTATGTTCGGGGATTACCGACCCTGATCTTCATTAAAGACGGAAGTGTTAAAACTCAGATAACCGGAGCGGTAAATCCCAACCAGATTGAACAAACACTGCAAAAAGTCATCTAACAAACAATCAAATTCACCATGAAGCCGGCCCTTTTATATGAGAACTCTGCCAACAATCAGGTAAATTGTCACCTTTGTGCCCATGGTTGCACGATTGCCCAGGGAGAACTGGGAATCTGCCGTGTCAGGAAAAATATTGCGGGGGACCTTTATTCTCTAAATTTTGACAAAGTGGTGGCCATACACAACGATCCAATCGAAAAAAAACCATTATACCATTTTCTTCCGGCTACTCAGTCACTCTCAGTGGCTGCCATGGGATGTAATTTCCATTGCCACTTTTGTCAAAACCATTCTTTATCAATGATTGAGGAAGAGGAACAAATTATCGGCGATAAAGTTCCACCCGAAGAATTGGTAAAAATGGCTCAAAAGGTCAATTCTCAATCAATCTCATTCACTTATTCAGAACCGACCGTTTATTTTGAGTTGATGATCGAAACGGCCAAACTGGCAAAAGAACAAAACTTAAAAACCGTGATGGTGACCAATGGATACATGAGTGCCGAGGCCCTGGCAGAGATATCCCCCTTTCTGGATGCCGCCAACATAGATTTAAAATCATTTTCCGATGATTTTTATAAAAAATTTTGCGGTGCCCGCCTGCAACCGGTTCTAAGCACCATTCAAGATATGAAAAACAGAGGCATCTGGATTGAATTAACCACCCTGTTAATCCCGGACCTGAACTCCTCTCGTGCTGAAATTGAAAGCCTAATCGAATTTATTCTGAATCTTAGCGAAGATATTCCCTGGCACGTATCAAGATTTTTCCCTCAACACAAAATGGTTGATAAACATGCCACTGACCCAAAATCGATCTATTCAATTCTGGAATTAGCCGGGAAAATGGGCCTTAAATATATCTATAGTGGGAATACGACTGGTGATGACGGAGCCCATACTCTATGTCACAATTGTCAGAGCTTATTAATCAACCGCAACGGTTATCACACCCGGGTGCAAAACATGACTGACGGATTCTGCTCCCATTGCAAAGAAAAAATTCCAGGAATCTGGTAGAGATCCGCCATCTCAACGGTTAAATCTCAAACTCCCCGGACCTGTTTTTTTTCATTTCCAATAACATGTAGGGGGAGCCAATGGTAAAAGTGCCCGGGAAAAACCGTATCTCTTTTGATACACGGAGCACATTTAAAAAAAATGACAAAAAAGTAGTTTTAAAGTAAAAATGTACCGGTTCCAATATTTGCCCCCCGTTAAAACAATAACCATAGGCTGAAAAAAAGTAATCCCCATTATCAATATATTTTAGTTTTACCAGGGCCACAATTAATCCATCCTGCGCATCTTTCATCAGGTTGGTTAGGGAGAGAACAGATGGTTTGATATAAAGATTGGAAAATCTTATCATTGGAAAAACCGATCGGTCCTGGCGAAAACCATTGCCGCTGGATTTGGTATCATGACGAAACGATGTTTGCAAATCAGATATCAGGTTAGCCATATATCCCTTTTTTATCAAATATTTCTCTCCCGATTGAATCCCCTCGTCATCAAAAGGTACCGACCCAACCTGGCCATCCAGAAGAGGATCATCGATTAAATTTATAACGGGTGGAAAATTCATATCCAATCTCTGTTTGCCGATTCCCAATTTAAAAAAACGGGAAAATTCCCTGATAATGACTGCTGCGGCTTCAGGTGATAGAATAATGCGGTTCCTGCTCTCAGTTGACGGTGCGTTATCCGTCAAGGTATGAAGCAGGTTGGATGCACGGGAAATTAACTTTACCGGATCAATATGATTAAAAAAAACCCGCTGATCACTCGTTTCAAGCCAGGCGTTTTTAAAGGCTAAATTGACGATGAGGGCAAAGCTGGTTTTTTTATACTTTATATCCAGTCCATGGGTATTTGCCAGGTACACTTTTTTCAAAGTTTTTACCAAACGGATCTTTTGCACTTGCAGACCAGGAAAAGAAACTACAATTTCATGAATTCGGTCCGATAAATCAACAAATTCTTTGTTATCAACACCATCTATCCCTTCATCAAATATGTTCATTTTTATTTTCTGAGCGGAGCGGGGTAGCAGATGCCCATAATTTTTCTTCTCTTGAGGGACACCAGTAGAATAAATGTCAGAAAATGCAGACTTTATCCTTTTGGAATCAGGGTTACATAAGCTGAAACCCATTGGGTCCCCAGTATCCCAGAAACTTCTCACTTTTATCCTGTTAAAATTCAGTGAATGTGCAGCGGTATAATCAACAAATTTTTCAAATTCCTGCTGGCTGATCCTCTCCTGAAAAACCTCAACTGCGGAGAAACCCGCTTTTATCCCTTCTGTAACCACCGCTTTAATCATTGGTTTCTTTTGTGACGTACAAGTTGGACACTTTCACCGATGGTTGGCCTACCCGGACATTCAATGTCTGCCCGTTTTTAAAGCAATAACTGATGCCTTTATCGTAACGAAAATCATTGGCCACCATGGCAACTGCATTCAAGGTCTCCATAATCTTGCCCCTGACCACAATACTCCCCAGGGGAGCGGTGACTTTGCCCTTTTCGATCAAGTAGGCTTCCCGAATATTGAAATAAAAAAGATCCCTGTCAAAATATACCTTGCCCTCACCAAACTCTTTGGCAAACACACCATAGTCTGTTGAAGTAATTAGTTCTTCCGGCTCATACTTCCCCGGCTTCAGTTAAAGGGCATACATGCGTGGCAAAGGAATTTTAGTAAAATTCTCC
>CBFDCH010000072.1:0-8129 GCA_965603235.1 uncultured bacterium
TCATAATAACCCTTCACTTTAAGCTGGCCCGGCCCGAATGAGACGTCGTAGATGACGTCGAGAATACCCTGCTTCCAGTCATCATAACGATAGAATTTGGCCTTTTTATCACTCTCGTGGTGGGGCAGGCCCCGTACCTGGTCAAGGTGACTGAAATTAATGGCAATACGATTCCCGGCATTCAGGTCCCAGCCCAGGGCGATCTTACCGTTCCACAAACGCCGGTCACTATTGGCACGCTGATCAGCGGTTTGGTTTGCCTGGGCCTGATATTTTCCTGACAGGGGATACGATTCCTGGTTCAGGTAGGCAGCGGATACCAGGTAATGTATCTTGCCCAGGCTCCCTTTTAAGGAGGCACCCAGAGATAAATTCTCGCCGCTTCCGTATTGGCCGGTGAGATTTACCTGACGGGTTCCCTGGCCCTTTTTGGTGATGATGTTGACTACTCCACCCATGGCATTCGATCCGTACATCACCGAGGACCCTCCCCTGACAACATCGATCCGTTCAATGGTATCTACCGGCAGGGCGCTGAGATCCAGCTGTCCGTTGTAGGGAGATGACACCGGGATGCCATCGATTAGCAGGGCATCCTCCCGCTGGCGAAAACCCCGCAAACGGATATACGCTTCCCCTTTGGCGCCCACGCGCACGTGAGTACCGGGAATATGTTCCAGTGCTTCAGCCACGGTTTTGGACCCTTTTTGCCTGATCTCAGCGGCTGTGATCATGGTGACGGTGGCGCTTTCAGCCACCACTTCTCCCTTTACCACAATCTCTTCAATCAGGGGGGGGAGTTTCTTTTGATCGGACTTTTCTTTTTCAGTGCTCTGATTTTGGGCTTGAAGGATCAGGGGGATAAGGATGATAAAAAAAACAATGATGGGATTTTTGAATCGTTTTTCCTGCATTTTTTCTCCTTTGCAAACACGGCAGGCTGGAGGGTTTCCCCGCCAACCCTATCGGCCAGGCTGCCTGGTAATTTTTTACGTTAGCACCTCTGGCTCGGAGTTATAAAGTACTATCTTAGCAAAAATAGAAAAATCTGTAAACAAAAAAATATCATAAAAATTATTTCCAAAGTTATATAAAAACTTTTAATTAATATTTTCTTAAAAAATTAATTGAGGTTAGATAATTTGGCATTCCAGCCATTTATTGTGATCAGAATAGGGGCTTCCGCTTAGATTTTCAAGCCCGGCCTGGCCTCTTCCCAGCGCTTTCTCATCTTTTTTAAATGCTGCTCATACTCTTCCCGCATGTTTTTCGGCGCCAGTTGAATGGCTTTTTTTTCGGCCTCTATGGCCTTGCTGAACATACCATTCTGAAGCAGGGCTTCGGCAAGAGTATCCAGGATATAGTGGGTTTCCTTCAGGGCAACGGCTGATTCAGCCAGTCTTAGAGCCTGTTTGGGGTTCAACAGCCGTTTGTCCGGGCAGGTGAGGAGCAGCCAGGCCAGATTATTCAGAGCATCGGCCTGGCGGGGATTGAGTTTTAGCGATTGTTGGTATGCCGCTTTTGCCTGCCGCCACCTGCCCTGGTTGTAATGGAGTTGAGCCAGTTGCAGGTAAATGATTGGTTTATCAGGCGATTGATTGATGTAACTTTGAAAAATATCTCTGTCCAGGCGGGCATCGAGCTGGCGTGTGTAAGGGTTGAATGTGAGCAGTGTCAACAATAGGAAGATAAAAAGGGCCGATTTCATGGCATGTTTCACCCGCTGATGATGGTTGATGATCGTTTCGGGGGAACTGGCACATTGCTGCAGGAAATTGATGCGCTGGTTCAGCGTGTAATGGTGCCAGTTTGATTTTTCCTCACTCTTGCCGGTTTTTTCGCCCAGTTTTTCAAAGGAGGAGACCAGCAGATCGGGATTGATGCCGGACTCAAAACAGAAGAGGTCAGCCTGGCGTTCGAAGTTGCGCATAAAATAACCGAAGACAAATCTGAAGTAGAGCAGCAGGATGATAATGAACAGAATAATGAAGAGGAAATTATTGGAGTGTGCCACGATCCTGCCGTTGGGCGACATGGAAAATATAAAATCATTGTTACTGACAAATATTGATTTGAACAGGCGGTCGATAATCTTAAAGGCTACCAGGGTAAACCCGACGAAGAGGAAAATATAGTAGTAGATATGCCTCTTCTTGACATGCCCCGACTCATGAGCCACCACAGCCATAATTTCATCCGCGGTAAGCAGGTCGCGGAGGCGGGGGGTGATCAGCAGGTAGCGGGAAAAGGGGAATGCCCCGATTACAGCGGCTGTGACCAGTCCTTTGTTCAGTGCGTTCCAGGACATGATATTTTTAAAGCGAATCTTGTGCGTTTGGCAAAAGGTGGTTATCTTGGTGCGTAATTCTCCCTGCTCCAGGGGTCGGCAATCCCAAAAATAGGTAACCAGCAAAGGTGAGATAACCAGGATGATCAGCACGAAGGAGGTAATTTGGAAAATAGTTGAATTTAATAATTGATAGACCCAGGGGACTTGAAAAAGTGATAAGAGGTCATAGACGGCAATGATGATGATGTAGGGCAGAAGTATGGCCAGATTAAACTTGAGGTTGGACCAGACATGAGCTGGGGCGGAATTACCCATGTCAACAATACCCCTCATGGCCCGGAAGGCTGTGTGCCAGAGGATAGCCAGGAATAAAAACAGATAGAGGAGTCCCAATATGTTGGACACAGTATCGAAGCGTCCGGCCAGGGGAATTTGGCTGATTATGGTTTTTAATTTGTAGCTGAAAACAGCCAGGCTGAAGAATAAAATAGCCAGTGCGGATTGCAGGTTAAGCTGGCGCATATAAGAGCGCTGTACCTGATTGAAATCAAGGATTCCTTTTTCATAATCCCTGCGCATGCGGTTAAACTGGTATCGGTTTAAGGCCCAGAATACAACCGGCAATAATAGAAGCCCCAGAATTTCTATCCCCCTGATCGTACCTTGCGGAGAGATCGGGGCAGCTGAAAAGAGGATCAAGGCAAGTATCAGATAGATAAAGTTGGCAATAATCACTGGTTTAAATCCGGATCATCATTGTAGCAGATATTCAGGCAAAAGTCATGGGCATCTTTGAGGTTCATTTTTCTGCAAAACGAGAGTTTCCTTTTTTTCGTAAAAATTATAATCAGATTCCTTGAAATTTTTTAATTTTAATGTAAATTTTATATAAAGGAGCGAACATGATCCGAAAGCTTTTGCTTGTTGATGATGAGAGGCCGTTGCTGGAACTTCTCGAGGAATCTCTGTCAGATTGCCACGATTCCTTTGAAACTTATACGTGTATGTCTGTGGATGAAGCCATTGACCTTAGCAAAAAGCATCTGTTTGACCTGATTGTCACAGACATTAAAATGCCGGGTAAAAGTGGTATTGAATTGCTGATGCACCTGAAGAATATTGATTTCCAGGGCAAGATGATGGTGATGACAGCCTATGGCAACGAGGAAATCTATTCAAAAGTAAATGAGCTGGGGGGAATTAAAATTATTGCCAAACCCTTTGATTTTGACTGGTTCAAGGATCTGTTGCTTGATTTTTTTCTTGAACGGAAGGGGTTTTCCGGTACCATAGAATCGATTGACCTGACCTCCCTGCTGCAATTGATAAATCTGGAACGGAAAACTGTGGCCGTCAAGATTGAGGTGGAAAATAAGCATGGATTTTTACATTTTGAAGATGGCGAAATAATCAATGCCGAGTTTGCCGACTTGCAGGGGGAGGAAGCAGCCATAAAATTGATAAATTTAAATAGTGGTAAATTTAAGGTAATAAAAAAGAAAAAAACGGTAAAAAATATCAAGACGCCCTTCATCAATTTTATGATGGAAATCATGCGGCTTATTGACGAGGAGAGGGCCAGGGAGGCCCGCAATGCGGACGGTGGGAGTCTGGAAGAGGAACCGCTTAATTTTACCGTTAATGAGGGATTGTTTTTGCCACTGATTGAGGTATCGGGCTTTCGTAATTCAGCGGTTTACAACCAGCATGGCGATCTGGTAGTGGAGCAGGTAGCCAACCGCGATGATATGCAGGACTGGGGGATTTTCGGCCTCAACCTTTACCTGGAAGCCTTTGATATTATTCAGCGCATGGGTTCAAAAAATCTTGATTTTATTCAAATGCAGACCGAAAAGTACATCTATATATATTGTGGCCTGATGCCTGGCAAAGCTTATTTAATGGTTGTGTTGGATGTAAAGGGCAACCTGGGCAGTCTGAAAAACAAATTGAAGAGTGTTGTAGAAGCGGCGGAGGATCTGATTACTTTTGGATCTCTGGCTCAGCAGGAAGTTTAGTCCGCCCTTTGAAAAGTTCGATTATGCGGTTCGTGGAGCTGTCGAAACTATTGATTGGTCCATCCCCTTGCGTTCCCAGTTCCGAATAGATCCGCCCGGCCATTTGTTTACCCAATTCCACACCCCATTGATCAAAAGAGAATATGTTCCAGATGATACCCTGGCAAAAAACCTTATGTTCGTAGAGAGAGACCAGTTTGCCCAGAGAGAGGGGGGTTAACTTGGTGAATAATAACAGGTTGGAGGGTCTGTTACCGGAAAATTGATGGAAAGGATTTACGCCCGGGGGCTCTATCTTTTGCGGTGATCTTCCGTGAGCCAGGCTTTCTGTCTGGGCAATCAGATTGGCCAGTAATTGTTTGTGGGTCTCCAACTCACTATGAAGGGGATCAATGAAACCGATAAAATCGCAGGGTATCAACCGCGTCCCCTGGTGCAGGGCTTGGAAAAAAGCGTGTTGACCGTTTGTGCCCACATCTCCCCAGACAATTGCACTGGTCTGGTAGGTAGTGGGCTTGCCCTGCCTGTCTATGTTCTTGCCGTTGGATTCCATCTCCAATGCCTGCAGGTAGGCGGGCAGGTGTTTCAGGTAATGACAGTATGGAAGTACGGCCTGGGAGTGGGCCTGGAAGAAGTTGTTATACCATATGCCCAATAGGGCCAGAATAACCGGCATATTTTTTTCAAGAGGGGCTTGCTGAAAATGGCTGTCCATCTGGGAGAGGCCCTGTAAAAATTGTTTGAAAAAATCAGGGCCGATTGAGATCATTATTGACAAACCCACTGCTGAAGCCAGGGAGAAGCGGCCGCCAATCCAGTCCCAAATAGGGACAATGTTGTCTCTCTTGATACCGAAAGCCTCTGCTCCCGGACCATTGGCAGTGACTGCCAGGAGGTGACGTGAGAGGGCAGACTCATCCTTAAAATGGCTGATAATTTTTTCCCGGGCCAGACGGGCATTGTTCAAAGTTTCCAGAGTGGTGAATGTTTTGGAAACCACGATGAAGAGCGTCTCTTCCACATCTATTGTGCTCATGGTTTCATTAAAATCGGCAGCATCCAGGTTGGCGATGAAATGGTTGTTAATTTCCCGGTTGCCGTAATACTTTAAAGCCTGGCAGACCATTTGCGGGCCAAGCATGGACCCGCCAATACCCAGATGCACGATTGTACGGATGGGTTTGCCTGAAAAGCCGGGCCATTGCTGCTGACGGATTTTGCGGGATATCTCTTCCATCTGATTAAAGCTGCTGCGGATCTGGGGTAGTATGTCCTTCTGATTAACATAAATCGGGCGGTCGTTGGAGTTGCGAAGCGCCGTGTGCAGTACAGCCCTGTCTTCGGTTTCATTTATCTTTTCTCCGCTGAACATCAGTTGAATCGCCTCTTCGAGTTGGCACTGCCTGGCCAGTTCAACCAGGGAGGTTATTGATTGTTGGGTGATGAGGTTCTTGGAATAGTCGAGTAGCAGGCCAGGCTCGCGGATGGTGAATTGTTCAGTACGCTCCGGATTCTGTTTGAAAAGGTCGCGTAAATGGAGGGATTTGACTTGCTGCAGGTGTGCCTGCAGTTCCTGCCAGGCGGCCGTTGAGGTTGGGTCAATATGCTTCATCTGTTTACCCTACAATTATACGACATTAAAAATTAAGGGTAAAGGGGGGGGATTGGTGGAATTACAAGAAATGTTGTCTGTAGAATTTTAGTGATTTGAGCAGGTCTCTTTTATTGTGGAGCTCCAGGGTAACAGTAAACTCTACCGGCAGTTTTAGCAGTGTTTTTTTTACCTCAAACCAGTTTATGGTACCCTCACCCAGGGCGCGGTGACTGTCACTCCTGCCGTTATTGTCGTGGAAATGGAAGTGCAGGTGACCTGCCGGCTCCAGATGAACCAGCCACTCTGCAAAGGGGAGTGAGCCAAATACATGGTGGTGTCCGAAGTCAAAACAGTGAATGATATTGCTTTTGTCTATTTTTTTTGCCAGGCGCCGGGCAATCTCCGGTGTTGTTTCCGCTATGTTTTCCAGAGCAATCAGGGATTTCTTTTTGTTGTTTGCCAGCTGGCTGAAAAAACTGGCGGAGTTTTCCAGCCACTGTGTAAAGAACCCGCCGTAATAGATGGGATCAAAATTGAAGTGCATGACTACCAGCCGGGCCTGCCAGGTTTCGGCTATTTGCATGACCTTCTCCATCTTCTGCAGGCTGAGAGCCCTTATCTCCTGGTTAAATCCACCGGTGGAGATATCATAAAAGGGTGCATGAATGGTATGGCTGGAAAATTGAGAGAGAATTTGTTTGTAGTCTTTGATATCCGCGGTAGAGATGGAAGTCAGATCATCGCTGTCAATATATATTTCCGGCTGCAGGCCTTGCTCAAGGTAAAATTGGTAATCCTTTGCCAACCGGGAGTAGTTTGTCCTGACAAAAAAATCTTTAAACATCCGTGTGAGAGAGGATTTGACCCAGCTTGTGGGCCAGTTGCTTCAATTGAAAGGGTTTGGGCATAAAAAATTCGATTTTTTCTTTAAAGACATTGGCTTCCAGGTAATCTTTACCGTAGCCGCTGGCCAGAAGTATCTTGACATCCGGTTGGATTTCCAATAAGGTTTCATAAACCTTGTCTCCAGGTGTACCCGGCATTTCTACATCCAGAATGACAGCATCGATTTTATCCTTCCGTTCTTTAAAGATTTGAATCCCGTCATCGCCATTGCCAGCGGTCAGGCACTCCAATCCAAGGGTTTGCAGCATGTCCATACCGATCTCGCGAATCACCTCTTCGTCATCGATCAACAAAACCGTGCCGCTCAGTCTGGTCTCTTTTTCTATCTCAACCAGTTCCGGGATTTCAGCTGGCACCTCCTGGTGGAGGGGGAGAAATATGGTGAAGGTGGATCCCTCATCAAATTGAGACTCCACTTCAACGACTCCGCTATAATCTTCAATGATCTCTTTGACTGTTGCCAGGCCGATCCCGGTCCCTTTTACCTTCTGTTTGGTGGTAAAAAACGGCTCGAATATTTTTTCCAGGTTTTCTTCTTTTATGCCATGGCCGTTGTCTATGATTCGGAATACCGCGTAATGGCCATCCAGCAATGTGCTGTGAAATGCTACTTTTTTGGTTTCAGTCTGGATGCAGATTTCAGGTTTGGGTCGGTGCATTAATGCTTCCTTGGCATTAATGATCAGGTTGATTAATATCTGGGTTATCTTTGTCCGGTCTACCTTGATGGGCATCTTCTCCTTGGTATACTCTTTGAGTACCGTGATGGTTTTAAGATTCATCTGTAAAAAAACAAGTGACTCATCAATCAATTCGTTGAGATCAATGACCTCAGCCCGGATCAATTTCTTTTTGGAGAATTCGAGGATTTGCCGGATCATGCTGGCTGCCTTTTCACCGGAAGAGATGATGTAGGATACATATTTTTTCAACTTCGGGTCGGCATAAATAATTTTATCCAGCAGTGAAGCATATCCCAGGATACCACTTAAAACATTGTTGAAATCGTGGATAATAGAACTGGTCAGCATGCCCAGGGACTCCATCTTGTGGGCCTGCGTTAAAGAGTCCTCCAGCTTTTTGATCTCTGAAACATCTTCAATATTGACAACCACATTCTTGCCTTCCCATTGGATGGGGTAAAAAACCAGATTACATGTCACAGCCTCATCTTCTGTGGGTTTTAATATGGTGTCAGTGATAGATACTGTTTTGTTCAGTACTTTTACTTCGTTGATCACATCCTTGTAATTAATAAAAATGGATGAGATTTCATATAAATCTCTGTGAATGGCTTTCTGAAAAGGAATCCGGAAAATCC
>CBFDCH010000073.1:0-8103 GCA_965603235.1 uncultured bacterium
GATGCCGGATGTGGCAATGGATTGCATACCAGGATGGCCGCTGAATTTGGTGCAAAAACAGTATTCGGATTGGATCTGTCGTCAGCCGTACTTGCAGCATATGAAAATACTTTTCGCCAATCCAATATCCATATCCTGCAGGGCAATATCTACAGCCCTCCTTTACCTAAGAACTACTTTGACTATATCTATTCCATCGGTGTCCTCCAACATCTGCCTGAAAGGGAGAAAGCGATTAAGGTATTAATCTCATATTTAAAATCCGGAGGATCCATATCTTTCTGGGTTTATGGTTATGAAGGGACCTGGCTGGTTAGATGGACGGTTGAACCGATCCGAAGAGTCCTGTCAAAGTGTCCGCCAAAATTCATATTCGCCATTTCTGTGATTCCAGCTGTTGGTTTCTATATGTTGGCCAGGCTATATTACTCACTGCATAAATGGTCAAAAAAAATAATTCAAAATTTACCTCTTGGTACTTATTTTGCCTATATGGGAGCATTCCCTTTTAAATACCAGTTTAATACGGTTTTTGATCAATTGGTGGCACCCCGCACCCATTATTTCAAAAGGGAAGAGCTGGTTTCAATTTTCAATAAATTTCCATTCAGTAAAGTAAAAATTACCAGTCGGAATAAAATGTCTTGGAGAGTTTTTGCGGGGGGAAAGGAGTAGCATGTCAAAAAAGGAAAAAGCATTACTGAGCTTTGTTGTATTTTTTATTTCATTCTCTGCACTTTCAATTGAAATTATTTATGCCCGAATCTTTTCCGTCTTAACCTATTACCACTTCTCTTCGATGATAATCAGCATAGCCCTGCTGGGATTTGGGGCTGCCGGTAGTTATATATCTATCAAATATAACAAGAAGGAGGATACCCACAAATTTATCAGCAGGAATATGCTCTATTTTTTGTTGAGTAATATCCTTACATTTTATTTTATAGTTAAACTACGTTTCTATCCTATCATGCTCTCGGGGGATTGGACCAATAACCTCTCCCTGCTCTTTTATTATATTGCCCTGGCTGTACCTTTCTTTTTTGCCGGCAAAATCCTTATTTTCATCTTTACCCGCCACTCCAAAGATATTGGTTTTCTCTATTTTATTGACTTGGTGGGAGGCGGCGCCGGCAGTTTGTCGGTTTTCTTTTTTATTAACTATTTTTCAGCCCCGGTAATTATTCATGTCGTCTCTATTTTACTGGCTGTTATTACCCTGCTCTATCTCTTGTTTACGGATAGAAAAAAGGTGTTAATCCCTTTACTTATATTGCTCCCTCTATTTATCATTACCAAAGATATCCATGTAAACAAAAAGATGTTGGTATATCCCCCCCCCTCCAAAGAAGGATTCAATTGGTCATCTCCCTGGAAGGGCAAGGACAAGGTTGTCTATTCCCGCTGGAACATTATTGAAAGGCTTGATATTACCCGGCCCTTTAAGCGGAAGGCCTTCCATTTTGGCGGAGACATCAGCAATCGGTTTAAAAATGACGACATGGAGCTTCGCTACATGTTTAAAGATGGCATTATTTCAACCGGCATCCTGAAAGTGGATCAACCCATTTCAGAATATGGTTTTCTGGAAGGTTATTTACAAGCCGCCCCCTACAAATTCAGAAGATACAAGTCAGTGGTATCCATCGGTTTTGGCGGAGGAATCGACCTATGGATTGCTGCCTTTCATAAGGTACAAAAAATCATTGGTGTGGAAATCAATCCGCTGAAAATTTCGGTGTTAAAAAAAGAGTTCCGCGCTTACTCCGGCAATCTGGCCAACCGGGCCTTATTGGTACCAAAGGAGGGACGCCATTTCCTCTCCCGCTTTAAACCCAAAGTGGATGTGATCCAAATGAGTGGTATAGATTCTTATCCAGCTCTTTCCAGCGGCGCTTTTGCCATGAGTGAAAACTATTTGCTAACCAAAGAAGCAATGATCTCTATGCTGCAGCATCTAAATGCAGACGGGGTGGTCTCTATCAACCGTATCCTGTTTGACCCGCCACGGGAAACATTGCGTATGGTCTCCACCATGCTGGCGGCCCTTGATGAATTAAAGGTAAATGATATTGCCAAACATTTTATTGTACTGAAAGGGCAGCGCTGGGCCAATATTTTATTAAAAAGGAATCCATTTAAACCTGAGGAAATTTCAAAATTGGCGGAGTGGGTACAGGATATGCGTTTTAGTTTCCTCTATCGTCCGGATACCACAAATCACAACAATACGTTTGTGAAATTAATCCGCATGGAACGGAGCCAGCGGCAGGATTTTTTTGATACTTATCCATACAAAATTTCGCCTGCCACGGACAATGCGCCATTTTTCTTCCAATATTACAAATGGGGCAATTTATTTTCAGAGAATTTTAAAGCCCGTACCTATGAAAAATTAATGCCCATTGGCTTGAAAATAATCATTTTCAGCATCCTGCAGATCAGTTTACTGGGATTTTTATTCATCATTATCCCCATGCGTAAAAAGAAGATCTCCTTGATTCCGGGTGTAACATTGAACACCCTTTTTTATTTTGCTTCCATTGGCTTGGCTTTTATCTTGATCGAAATTATTATCATTCAAAAGTTTATAGTATTTCTGGGCGGCCCCCTCTATTCCCTGTCAGTTATGCTCTTTACCATTCTCGTTTTTTCAGGGCTGGGAAGTTTTGTCTCCAAGGCCCTGACCAGTAAATCGGCGAAGATTGTATTCTATATTTTTGGGGGGATTGTTGTGCTCAGCCTCTTTTATCTGCTCATCCTAAGTAGTATTTTACAAGCAGCCATGCATACTTCCACCTTTACCAGAATTATAATCAGTATCCTGCTATTGGCCCCTTTAAGTTTTTTAATGGGCATGCCCTTTCCCACCGGTGTTCGTCTCCTCTCTGACCGCTTTGATAACCTGATCCCCTGGGGCTGGGCCGTGAATTCGGTGTTTACTGTATTCGGTTCTGTGTTCTGCCTCTTTCTCAGCATCAGTTTCGGCTATAGCTTTTCCTGGCTGGTGGCATTACTTTTTTATCTGGCAGCGCTCTCCGCCTATACAAGGATGAGAAAAAATATTGAAGCCCAATAATATATTACTGCTCAATCCTCCGGCACCCGGCCTGTTTATCCGTGATTATTATTGTTCATTCGAATCCAAGGCCAACTATTATTGGCCGCCCCAGGATTTGCTGGTTTTGAGTGGTTTACTGACAGATTTTAATGTTCATGTAATCGATGCCATTATCAACAGGACCAGGGCAAAAGATATTGTTGATTTTATCCTGAAACAGGAGATTAGCATGCTCATTTTTTCCACGGGCACTGCCACTCTGAAGTATGACCGGGAAACCATTGAATTTATAAAAGAAAAAACCGGTGTTTTTACGATTGCCAGCAGCGGTATTCTGAAATACCAGGCCAGCCGGTTTTTTGAACGGATCCCGGCGCTGGATGCCGCTCTGCTCGATTTTACCGATTCGGAAATTATCAATTTCATTGCTGACCCGCAGCAAAAAAAATGGAATACCATCTGGGTAAAAAAGGGTGAAAAGATTATTGAGGCCAACCATATTTTTGCCAGTGAATTTGCCTATCCCCCCCCTCAGCACAAGCTCTTCCCCTATAAAAAGTACTCTATCCCCATTGCCAAGAAGCATCCATTTGCCGAAATTATCACCACCATGGGCTGTCCCTACCAGTGCCGTTTTTGTACCATTCCCGGCTATGGCATAAAATACCGCAGTATTGAAAATATTATCGAAGAGATGAGAGATATTCATTTACAGGGATTTAAGGAACTCCTCTTCCAGGATCCAACCCTGACGGTAAACTCTAGGTTTCTAAGCCAACTCCTCTCTCGTATGGTTGAGGAGGAATTTAAATTCAGCTTTTCCTGTAATTCTGATATCAATTCCATGAATGAGACCAAAATTGCTATGTTAAAGGATGCGGGATGTCATACTGTTAATATCGGTCTGGAAAGCGGAGATAATAGTATCTTAAAGCGTTATAAAAAACAATTGAATACCGAAAAAGCGCGGCAAGTTGTCGCCTTGTTTAAAAAGTATAAAATTCGCACCCTGGGATATTTTATCATAGGATTGCCAGGAGAGAGTGAAGAGACCATTATGGCTACTATTAATCTGGCCACCTCCCTGAAACTCGATTTTGCTTCCTTTGCCATCGCTACACCGGATGTGGGCAGTGATCTGCGCCGTGAAGCGATTGAGGAGGGCTGGATCAAGGAGGACATCGATTTTTTTGACAGCTCGGAAAATCCGGTTCTGCAGGTGCCGGGGTTGTCTATTGAACGGATTACCCAATTGCGAAATCTGGCTGAACGTAAATTTTATCTCAGACCCTCTTATATTCTGGGCCGTTTATTGAAGGTCAAGGAATTGAGGCAAACCATTCGCAACGGCAGTGTCATGTTAAAGAGAATCCTGTTTAAATGAAAGATGAATTTGTCAGGTTTATTGAGGGGCATTCAGATCTCTATAGATTCTATAAAATTAAACGGCGCATGTTTCCCCTCGAAAGTTGCCTGCTCCATTTTCCCCAAAAAGGACAACTCATTGACCTGGGCTGCGGCAATGGATTGTTTGCCGGTCTCCTCTCCTATTATTAGCCGCAACTGGAGGTGGTGGGTGTTGATGATGATGAGCGAAAATTGGCAATGGCTCAAGCTGTATTTCAGGATTTTGACAGGCTCCGTTTTATAAAGGGGAATATTGTTGAAATGCCCCTGCCCCGTGGTGACCACTTCTCCCTGGTCGATGTATTATACCTTATTGAATACGGTGCTCAGGAAAAACTCCTGACCGCCATTTACCAGTCCATGCCCACAAATGGGGTATTCATCCTCAAAGAGATAGATAAAAGGCCTTTTTACAAATACTTCTTCAATATATTCCAGGAGACTGTGTCTGTGAAAGTATTGAACCGGACCCTGGGCGGGCGCTTCTATTTTCGCGGCCAGGATGAGATGGTGCCATTACTGAAAAAGATCGGTTTTGCCAACATTGAGGTAATACCGCTGCATAAGGGCTATCTTTATCCCCACATTCTGTACCGGGCCAGGCTCTGACTCCTATCCGGGCATGGTTGGCTGGTATTTATTGTACCAATTCTGAAAGATTATCAGCGGCCATATTAATTGCCGGTGGTTGTGACTCCCCTGCAGGTGTTGATTGATAATGTGCTCCACTGCCTGGTAGTTGAAGATGCCATGCTGTTTAAGGTTTCTCCGGCTGAGCAGGTCCATCATATAGTCTTTGAGATCATGCCTCAGCCAGGGTCCCAGTGGGATATCAAAACCGATTTTGGGGCGATTCAGCAGCTGTGGGGGGATAAATTCATTCATGGTTTTTTTGAGTATGTATTTGCTTTTTAAACCCCTCATGCGCAGGGTATTTTTTATATTTATGGCCAGTTCGACCAGACGGTGATCCAGGAAGGGAACCCTTACTTCAAGGGAGTTGGCCATGCTCATACGGTCTACCTTGGGCAGCAAATCATCCTGTAAATAAATATGCAAATCGAGGTAGTTGACCCGATCCAGAGGGTTTTTTATCCGCTTCAACTCCTCCTGATAGAAATCAATGGGTTCAAAGAGTGGCAATGATCCAATAGCTGCAAGGGATTCTTTGGAAAAAATTTCCCCCTTTTGTTGTGGCGTATAGGCGCCCCACCAGATATAATTGGCATATTCAGGGCGGTGCTGCAGGCCGGACAAAAATTTTTTTATTTTAAATTCCAAACTGAGCCGTTTGGATGAGGCAGGCAAAAGTGAACTCATGGAGTAGGCGGCACGGATCAAGGGCCGTGGCATCCAGCGGCAAAAGCGAGCCACTTTATAGGCCTTGTAAGTGTCATAGCCAAGGAACAATTCATCTCCGCCATCGCCGGATAGGGCCACGGTAATGTTTGGCCGCGAAAGATGTGAAACAAGATAGGTTGGAATTATCGATGCATCAGCCAGCGGTTCGTCCAGATAATTCATGATGGTTGGCAGCAGATCTATGGCCTTTTTGTAGGAGAGGACCATTTCCTGATGGTTGGTATTAAAGTGAGTGCTGGCTATTTTGGCATAGTGCAGTTCATTAAATGTCTCTTCTGAAAAACCAATGGCAAAGGTTTTTAAATTGGCCTGAAATGTGGAGGCAGCACCGGTGATCAGGGTTGAATCCATGCCTCCGCTTAAGAATACCCCCAGCGGTACATCAGAGATCAAGCGGTATTTGACTGCGGATAAAAAGGTCTCCCGTATCTGTTCGGCAATCTCTCCCTTACTACATGTCATTTTGTTGATATGTGGCTGCCAGTATTTGGTTTTTCTTATTTTGCCATGTTGGGCAACCGCCATTTCTCCGGGCAGGAGTTTATGAATGTGGCTGAAAATAGTCCTGGGGGCAGAAACACATTCAAAGGTCAGGTAATTGTACACTGCTGGTAGAGAGAGTTCTTTTTTAATGCCTGGAAATTCCAACAGGGATTTTAATTCAGAGGCAAACACCAATGTGTTGCCAACAATACTGTAATAGAGCGGTTTGATTCCCAAACGGTCCCTGATCAGTAAAAACTTTTTTTCTCTTTTATCCAGCAGGGCAATGGCAAACATACCGTTTAATTGATGCACAAAATCTTCACCCAGCTCTTCATACAGGTGGGGAATCACCTCGGTATCACTTTCACTGCGGAAGTGGTGGTTTTTAGCGATTAAGTTCCGCTTTATCTCCTTGAAGTTGTAGATCTCACCGTTAAACACAACCGCAATACTGTTGTCCTCATTAAATTGTGGTTGTTCTCCGGTTTGTAGATCAATGATTGCCAGCCGCCTCATACCCATGGCTGTGCATTTGTCAAAGTAAAATCCCTCGCCATCAGGACCGCGGTGATAGATCCGCTGGGTCATAGATTTGAGTATTGTATCTTTACCAGCTGGCAATTGTTTTTGCTGAAAATTGAAGAACCCGCAGATACCACACATGGGCGATTATTTTTTTTTATGGGAGAGGGTCCTTTTGATGGAATATGGTTTTTTCTTGTGCACCCGGTAATATATACGGGAATTCACCTCTGCCAGCAAGCCCATTGAGATAAAATTCAGACCGATTAGAACCAGTGCAACAGAGAGGAGAAGGTTGCCATAATGGTCTTTAATTTGCAGCTTATCCAAGAAGTAGAACAAGGAGATGTACCCTCCAATTCCGAATCCAAGGGTGAAAAATATGAGTCCTAAAGAACCGAAAACCTGTAAAGGCCGATCCAGGAAACTGATTAAAAATTTTACAATTAAGAGATCCAAAAATACCCGTTTTACCCGGGAAATTCCATACTTAGATTTTCCCTTTTCCCGAACAATGTTTTTAATGGGAAGCTCGTAGATATCCACTCCCATGGAGGATGCCAGAGCAGGAATAAAACGGTGCAATTCACCGTAAAGTTCAATATTTTTTATAATCTCTTTGCGATAGGCTTTAAAGGTAGTGCCGAAATCATGTAGTTTTACTCCTGACAATTTGGCCATTAACCAGTTGGCGATTAGTGAAGGGATGCGTCTCAGCCATAAATTGTCAACCCTTTTTTTGCGCCAGCCGGACACGATATCGTAACCTTCATTAATTTTTTCAATGAAGAGGGGTATTTCCTCGGGCTGATGTTGCAGGTCCCCGTCCATGGAGATGATAATCTCCCCCTCCGCCGCATCAAACCCGGCAGCCAGGGCAGAAGTCTGACCAAAATTGGTGCGCAGGTGAATCACCATCAGTTGTTCATCTTCTTTATACAAACGGTCCAGAATGACCGGGGTTTTATCCTTTGATCCGTCATTGATGAAAATTATTTCATATCTCTTCTTCAGTTGGACCAGAACCTTCTTCAAGCGGGTGTAAAAATCTTCGACCAGTTCTTCTTCATTATAAAAGGGAACCACAATCGACAAATAGAGATCATTTGCCATGCCTGCCTCCGAAATCCATTAATATTATCCTGGAAGCCTCTATTATACCTTTTATCTGAGGATTTATCAAAGCGCCCAGTTCAGTCTCTCTCGATTGTCCCAGGAAGTAAGCGCCCATTGTCCGGTCGATTTTCCCCTGATAACCCACATGA
>CBFDCH010000074.1:0-8073 GCA_965603235.1 uncultured bacterium
AAAATATCAGTCCTGGAGTATTGCGAGCCGGTTTTTTTTCACCTTTTAAGGGTTTTAGCACCACAATACCGCTGGAATTAGTTATGTTTTCCTGAGTAGAAGAATTTTGATTGACAAATGCCTGACAGTTTTTATAAACAGTCGAGATTTTCAGGGTAATTCCCAGCAGAGGGAAATTGACTGTTTTGCCGGGTTTCAATCCTTTAGTATCAAAAGCGTATGCCGAGCCTTCGCCCTCCTTTTCTACCCAGACTGCTACTTCCCAATCATGATAGGCGGATGATAGATTTGTTTCACTACCCTCTTTAAGGGTCAGGACTGATTCGATTGAAGTCTGGGATGAAATAAATCCGCCACTCAATAAGACCAGGATGCCCAGGTGAATGAATAGATTGCCAGATTTTTGCCAGTTAAAACCGATCCTGAAAATAATAGAGGTAACCAGATTCGCAAACAGTACAAACATAATTAGATTGGTGCCTGGAAACGGGATGAATCCAAGTAAAAGGAAAAACCATGAGTGGAAAAACTTTTGCTGAGCGTGGAATAATCCGTTTTCTGCTTGATAAACAGTGCCCCAAACTATCAGAATAACCAGGATGAAAAGGCATAAAACCGTCAGTTTTAATGAGGAGAGCTGTTTGATGGCCCGGTTATTTTTTATGGATTTGATGGTCATTGGCTGTGTGAGATTGATTTGCAGAAAGCGAGAAATGGATCACGCTGTTGTTCAAGCAAAAATTTGGGGCCTGTCATTTTTATGAATAGAGTCGATTCAGCTGTTGATATGATGGCTACCAGCATTGATTGTTTGTTTACTTTGAGGAAGAGTGGATTAAAATCAAGGAAGGTGGCAGAGAGACTGGTGTTTGTTTTAAAATCAATCCTACCCGCCATAAAGGATTCTACTTGCTGCGGCGTTAACTGGAGTCCCAATTGAGCCAGCCATCGGTTGATATTAGCTGTTAATCCACCGCCATCCTTGCTCAGGGGGATGAGGGTACACAGTATCCGGTCGTTGATGGAAAATGTGGCCAGGCGTAATCCCTTACTCTCCTTGGCCTGCCAATGGTCCGGCTTTTTCCAGTTAAATTTTTCATTTTTCGGTTCAATTGTTGCACTTTTGTTTTGTTGCGGCGCTATGGTTGTGGTTTTTTCATTCAGTTTGCGTACTTTTTGCTCATTATTGCAGCTAGGAGAAAATATGAAGGCGGTAGCAATGATGAATATTATTGTACAGGTATACCTTTTGTTCGGAATCATGTTTGGAGAAGGAATAATCAGTTACGACTATTTCTTTCGATAGACGTGACTGATTTTTTTTAGAGCTTCTTTGTAGTTAAATTTTCCTCCAGCATGTTCGGAACCGTCGTGACAGCCTGCGCAGGTTTTTTCTGTGATGTTGGTCAGGCCGTTTTTCAGGGCCATTTCACGGTTTTTCATCATCTTGGTTTTTTTGTAAACCGAACCCGGGCCATGACACGATTCACACCCGACTCCTTCGAATTTGGCAGCATTGGGATCTCCCAATTTGTAGCCACCTTTGTTGAAGGCTGTGGTATGACAAGCCAGACATTTTTCTTCTTTTTCCTTACCCTTTGCTTTGATGTTTTCAAAGGCTTTGGCGTGCTTTTTAGTACTCCAGGTCTCATAAACATTACCCTTTTTTGGGCCTTTGTGGCAGATTCTGCATTTTTTTGTGCCGATGTAATTGAAATCTTCTGTGTAAACCAGTGAAAAGATAAATACCAGGCAGATGGTGATGAGGACTAATTTTTTCACATTACCTCCTCTTGCATGCATTTAATGTATGTGATTCGCACATACATTGTCTTCATGATAATGTCTTTCTATTTTATAAATTAATTTAGAAAAAAAGTCAACTTTTTTCTCCTGTATTGCGTGATTGACAAGAGGAAAGAATGTTGATAATCTATCAACCTGTTGGTTATGAAAAGTTGAGGTGACTAGTGAGTACTGAAGAGGGAACCATTATCCGCGTTGAGGATGACCGAGCCTGGGTCCAGGTAAAACGGAGCACGATGTGCGAATCATGTAAACATCGTCAAACCTGTCATAGCCTGACTGATGCCCGGGATATGGAAGCTGAAGCGATAAACACGGCTGGAGGCAAAGTTGGCGACCGTGTCCTGCTTAAAATTGCAGCCGGGTCACTGGTAAAAATCTCGTTTATCCTTTATCTTGTACCGGTGATTGCCTTTATTGCTGGTGCTGTTGTGGGGATGGAGCTGCCGCCTCCCCTAAAAATAAATCCTGAAGTGTTCTCTTTTTTTATGGGCATAGCAGGTTGTGCTGTTTCATTTATCGTAATTCGTTTTCTCTCATTCCGCATGAGCAAGAATTCCAGTTTTGTTCCTGAAGTGGTAAAATTGCTGGCTGCCGGTGACCACCAGAACTCCGGCGAGTGTTAGTTTATACCTATTTGGTAAACAAGTGTTTTTTTACCAGTTGCTGCCATTGATCATCGGTAATATTCTCACTGAAATTATCTTCAATCACGGCACCGTCGTGCAGTGTGGCTCCTGCTTCAGGACTTATGGTGTTGTTAAGCAGACCCGCTTCTTCCATCATCCAGGCACTGGCTTCTTTTCCCTTAAGGAAATTTTTATTGCTCCGCATAATGCTCTTGGGATCAATTGTCATAAGCCATCCCTTGGAATAGGGGGCTTCTGTAAGCAGTGAGGGATCATCCAGTAGTTCCAGGTTCACTGAATCCACTATTCCCTTCACTGGGGATAAAAATTGTAGATCTCCCTGTTTATGTTTGATGGTCCAGGCAAATTCTTCAAATTCCAAATCTCTGCCGATTGCGGGTAATTCTACCCCCTCCACCTTGCCCAAAATCCGGCGGGCAAAATCATCAAGTCCGAGTCTGAATTTCCCGTTCCGTTCCAGTTCCAGCCAGGTATGGTTGCGGAAATAGTACAGAGATTCATGAAGATAAAATCCAGCCACCTTATCCATAGTATCGGTATAATCGATAAATGTAGGCTGTAGTCTGTCCTGCATCATTTGATCAAACGAACAATCTCCACAGCGAAAGCTGTTGGGGCAGATTTTGTGGGATACTTCGCCAGCTATCATATAGCGGCATTTTCTCTGGTCTGCAGGAAGGTTGCGAAATTCATCCATCCATTCAACGATCGGTTTCTTATCACTGGCTACCGGTTTGTTCTCGACAGCGGCAATTTTATTTTGTTTGGCCCGATTTGACATGGCCAGATCAAATTCACAATTACTGCATTGGTATTGATTGGTACATAGTTTGAAAGTAACAGCACCTGCTTCCATCCAAATGCACTTCCTCTCACCGGTAGGAATAATTCTCATACCCTGTTTTTTTTCCATAACATGCCTCCTTTGTTCATGGTTTGTTTCAGGGAATATAGTTAGCAATTATCATGCCAAAAGACAACAATTGAAAATTTTATTCAGGTAAAAATTTGAAAAGAAGACATAGTGATGGTTTTACAACAAATAAAAAATCAGGCATAAAAAATTTAATGATAATATTCATCAATAAATGGTGTAAAAGTGTTTAATTAATTTACATTGATGTTTAATAATTCAACACTTATTGGGTTCTTTTTAAAATTTATGCCGCCTTTCGCTGAAAAGCTTCAGGCAATTTGAGCAAAAGGAAGTTGATTTAGAATCTGTGTCAATAATATTCATTGAGGGAAACATGATGCAGTTTTTATCGCAGCAATGGCGCATGCCCAGAGTATGTGCCACCTCATGAATTGCTTCCTTGACACAGCGGGAGAGCAATACTTTTTGATCTGTTTTCAGGTTGTAATATTCCTGCCTTAGGCGAAAGAGAGAAAAAAGGGAACATGTGCCGTTCAATTGAGCCTCTCCAAACAAACAGGAAAAAATTGGAGAAAATAGATCTAGCTCTGTTACAATAAGGATCTTGTTTGCATCCTCCGGCCGGTTTTCACATACATATTTTAATATAATGGTGGAATGATACCTGTCATAAATCGAGATTGGCAAGTTTTGAAATATGGTTTCCCAGGATTTGATGGACGTGGTTATTTGAAAAGCTTGTTCGAGTGATCGGGCAATGTGTCGGATGATTCTGATATCTGTATCATCAATGGGAACGATTGTTATGGCTGGGTTGGTCATTCATTTTTTAGTTGATACTTTTTTATCTTATTGTAGAGGGTCACACGGTCGATAGCCAGTTCTTTCGCTGATTTTGAAATGTTCCAGGTGTTCTTTTTTAAAATTTCCTCAATATGACTTTTTTCTGAATCATTCAATGTTTTTGGATCTTTTAATGGATCACTCTCTTTAATTTTCAGGATATCCGGCATGTCATCAACCGCAATTTCATCGGTTTTACAAATTACCACAGCCCTTTCAATGATATTTTCCAGCTCACGAATATTTCCGGCCCAATGGTGGCTGATTAACATTTTCATGGCTTCTCCGCTAATGCCCTCTATCCTCTTGGAATTCATCACTACAAATTTCTGCAAAAAATGGTTGGACAAGAGAGGGATATCCTCCTTCCGGTCCCTCAAAGGAGGTACATTTACTGCAACTACATTTAGGCGATAATAAAGATCTTCCCTAAAGGAGCCGTCTTTGACCGCTTCTTCCAAATCACGGTGAGTGGCGGAAATGAAACGCACATCTATGTTAACAGGATTTGTGCTGCCCAGGCGATAGATTACCTTTTCCTGCAGTACCCGCAGCAGATCAATCTGGGTTTTGGGACTGATATCACCAATTTCATCCAGGAATAGTGTACCTCCATCGGCCATTTCCATGCGGCCTTTTCTGCTGTGCTGCGCCCCTGTGAAAGCTCCTTTTTCGTAACCGAACAATTCGCTTTCCAGCAGTGTTTCGGGCAGTGAGCCGCAATTCAGGGCAATTAATGGGCCATATTTCCGCTTACTGTTGGCATGGATAGCTCTGGCAATAAGCTCCTTGCCGGTGCCGCTTTCTCCACGAATCATGACGATAGCCTCTGATGGCGCCACTGTGCGGATCAACTCAAAAATTTCCTCCATCTTTTTGCTTTTGCCAATAATCTCGTCTATGCCAAACTTTTTTTCCAATTCCTTTTTTAGCAGCAGGTTCTCCTTTTCCAGCATTTTGAACTTTAATGCTCGTTTGATCACCTGACTTACATTTTCCGGATTAAACGGCTTAACGATATAATCAAATGCTCCTTCTTTCATGGCCTGAACGGCGGTGTCAACAGAGGCGTATGCTGTCATTACGATAATTGGCAGTTCGGGAGTACTCTTTTTACTCTGCTGCAATAATTCAATTCCATCAATACCGGGCATTTTTATGTCCACTATGGCAAGATCCGGCTGTTGTTCTTTTATTTTATTTAACCCTTTCAGTCCATCTTCCGCTGTATCGACCGAGTACCCTTCCTCCTCAAGCCAGTTGCTCATGGATTCTCGCACTATCAATTCATCGTCAATGACCAGGATATGAATTTTATGGCTCATTGAAAATATCTCCTTAATCGTCAATCAGTATATGCCAAAAATTAAATTTTATACTTAAACTCATTTCATATCCACATTGGGTAGGGTAATAATAAAGGTTGTTCCCTTTTCTTTTTCACTTTCCACCTTAATATTTCCTTTGTGGTCCTTAATGATGCCGTAGGCAACAAACAATCCCAGACCAGTGCTCTTGGCAGTCTCTTTGGTTGTAAAGAAGGGATCAAAAATTTTTTTTAAGTTTTCATTGGAAATGCCCTCGCCAGTGTCGCTAATTTTAATGACTACTTCCCCATGCTTTTGAGTGAATGTGTTAATTGAGATTTTGCCGCCACCAGGCATGGCTTCGAGAGCATTGATAATTAATGCGATCAATGTTTGCTGAATCTGCTTCACGTCACAATATATATGGGGAAGATTCTCCTGAAGTTTTAGAGGTACCTGAATGTTTTGCAGTCGAATTTTATTTTCCAATAACACAAGGCTGTTTCTTATCACCCCGTTTATGTCAGCCTTTTGAATATCCAATTTGGATTGTTTGGAAAAAACCAGCAGATTTTTTACCATATCCCCCAACCGCTCAATTTCATTTCCCATGGTGGTCAGGTATTGTTCAAACTTTTTCTTTTGTTTTTCGTCTTTGCCGTTCTTGTTGAGAATTTTCTGCATGAGTTTAATATAGGTGAGAATTCCCTGCAGTGGGTTGTTTATTTCATGGGCAACAGAAGAGGCTAATACACCCAGTGAGCCCATTTTTTCCGATTGAATCAGTTGTTCCCTGGCTGTTCTGAGTTTCTGGGTTCTCTCCTCCACCTTCTTTTCCAATTCAATGTTCCAGGATTGTATCTCTTCGTAAGCCATTTTCAGATCAAACAGCATATGGTTGAATGAAATAGCCAGGTAGCCGAGCTCATCCCTTTGTAGCACCGTAATTTCCGCATCCAAATTTCCGGCAGCAACTTTTTGAGTGGCGCCCACAAGCAGTTTGACCGGTTTCATGACCAGTTTTTGCAGGAAAAGTGTTAAAATTACAGCCAGACAGAAAATTGCGATTACTGTAAAAAATATAAACAGGAGCTGGTTTCTCTTTAAATCATTATCGACCTCTTCAAGGGACATTCCAATATCAAGGACACCCAAAACCCGCTGTCCCTTTTTATGGGTGTGACATGAGGCAGTGTGACAGTCCGGTTCGTTGTAAATAGGAGTAATCATGGCCAGCGTTCGCTGGTTTTTGCTCTGGAAAATCCGGCTTCGCTCCAGAGTTGTCAGCCGCTCCAGCGGTTTTTCCTTGGCATGACAGATATAACAGGCTTCGGCGTTCTTGTCCACAAAGGTATTCATCTCCTTTTTATTGGTAGAGTACATTCTGACCACGTTTATCCCTTTCTGGTTGCCAATGGTATCAATCATGCGGTGTACACCTTGACGATTGTCCAGTAGCATGTCGTATCGAGTACTTCTGGCGACAGTATCACTGAAGATGCTTGCACCGCGAAAAACCTCACTGATGAGTTGGTTGTTCTGGTGGCTTAAAAATATGTATGAAAATATGCTGAAAATAACAATGGTGGTTAAGATAATTAAAAGAATCAATTTGGAGTTGATTGATTTCAGGAAATTAATCATTGCTATAAATTTTCCCCATCCAACTCTAGAATTGTAACTTAAATAAATAGGGAATGCAATGATGTCCGGAGGATAGGTGGATCTTGGTTTATACTAACCGGTTATAAATCACAACGGAGGCATCGTTTTGATTCGTCAACACATTCTTCTTCAGAGTATCCCAATTCCACTTCTTTAAAGTTGTTGGTCCGTTCTGCAGCCTTCAGGCAAGGCATTTTTTGCCGTTTGAGTGTTTCCATCTCCTCATCGGTGAGCTCAATTTCCTTTACCATTTGCTTGGGTCGAACCGATTTGAAACGCCAGGTAAGTTTTTCACCTCTAAAAAAATGGTCAATGGAGGCTGCTGCCCTCTGTCCGGCTGCCACGGCTTCAATAATTGATGCCGGGCCTGTCACTGCATCGCCACCGGCGAAAATTCCCGGTATATTGGTTTGCAGGGTGTCGGGATCTACTTCAAAGGTGTTCCAGGGGGTAAAGCTAAAGGCATTGCCTTGTTTAAATTCTGAGATATCCGGTTCCTGACTGATGGAGGGGATGATGGTGTCGCAGGGAATAATAAACTCAGATCCTTCAACCGGGTGTGGACGTCTTCTGCCGCTGGTATCCGGTTTCCCCAACTCTGTGCGAATACACTCAAGTCCAGTAACCCTGTCTCCATCTCCGATAATCCGTTTTGGTGCTACTAGAAAGTGGATTTTTATCCCTTCCTCTTCAGCGGCTTCCACCTCCTCAGCAAAAGCCGGCATCTCCTCCCGTGTACGGCGATAGGCAATACTGACTTCCGAGGCACCAGCGCGTACTGCAACCCGTGCAGCATCAATGGCTGAATTGCCACCGCCAATAACAACAATTTTGTCCCCAGGTTTGGTTTGGTTGCCAAAATTCACATCTTTTAAAAAGTCGATGCTGTCAATAATTCCTTTATATTTATCTTCACCATATAAAA